>JALSIO010000279.1 GCA_026989995.1 Myxococcales bacterium | reverse complement strand
GTCGCACTCGGACCGGAACTCCGACGGGGGCTGACCGACCTGGACGGCGAGGGCGAGGTCGCCGCCGGCATCGTGGTCATGCGCTTCGGCGACAATGCGCTCGAGGTCATACGCAACGTCGAGCAGAAGCTCGACCAGCTGCGCCAGGGCCTCCCGGAAGGCGTCGAGATCGTGACCGTCTACGACCGCTCGGCGCTGATCGAGCGCGCGGTCGCCAATCTCCGCGAGAAGCTCGTCGAGGAGATCGGTATCGTCGCCCTCATCTGCGTGGTCTTCCTGATCCACGTCCGGAGCGCACTCGTCGCGGTGCTCACCCTCCCCCTGGGCGTCCTCTTTTCGCTGATCATCATGTACCACCAGGGAATCAACGCGAACATCATGTCCCTCGGCGGCATCGCCATCGCCATCGGCGCCATGGTGGACGCGGCCGTGGTCATGATCGAGAACGCCCACAAGCACCTCGAGCGGGATGGAGGCCGCCGACCCAGGACCGAGGTGCTGATCCAGGCCGCCACCGAGGTCGGCCCTTCGCTGTTCTTCTCCCTTCTCATCATCACCGTCTCCTTCCTTCCCGTCTTCAGCCTCCAGGCCCAGGAAGGTCGTCTCTTCGCCCCGCTCGCCTTCACGAAGACCTACGCCATGGCGGGGGCATCGCTCCTCGCCATCACGGTCGTTCCCCTTTTCATGGTGTTCTTCATCCGGGGTCGCATCGTTCCGGAACACCGCAACCCCATCAATCGCGTCCTGCTCTGGCTCTACGCACCGGTGATTCGGGGCGCGCTTCGCTTCGGACCGTGGGTTCTGGCCGGGGGCGTCGCGCTGCTGGCGGCGACCTGGATCCCCTTCCGGCAGCTCGGCTCCGAGTTCATGCCGCCCCTCGATGAGGGAGACCTCCTGTACATGCCCACCACGCTCCCCGGAATCTCGATCACGAAGGCCCGGGAGATCCTCCAGCAGACCGACCGCCTGATCCGCACGGTCCCGGAGGTGGAGCGGGTCTTCGGCAAGATCGGCCGGGCGGAAACGGCCACGGACCCGGCGCCCCTCTCGATGATCGAGACCACGATCCGCCTGAAGCCCCGATCGGAATGGCGCCCGGGCATGACCACTGAAAAGCTCATCTCGGAACTCGACTCCATCGTCCAGATGCCGGGCCTGACCAATGCCTGGACGATGCCCATCAAGACGCGGATCGACATGCTCTCCACGGGTATCAAGACCCCGGTGGGCGTGAAGATCGCCGGCCCCGATCTCGAGGTGCTTCAGGAGATCGGAGAGCGCGTGGAGGCGATCCTGCGGGAGATTCCCGGCACCCTCAGCGTGTACGCGGAGCGGGTGGTCGGCGGGCGCTACCTCGATTTCGAGATCGACCGGGAGGAGATCGCCCGCTACGGCCTCACGGTCGCAGACGTCCAGGACGTCATCCAGTCCGCCGTCGGGGGCATGAACATCACATGGACCGTCGAGGGCCTCGAGCGCTATCCGGTGAACCTGCGCTACGCCCGGGAGCTTCGCGACGATCCGGCGGCACTGGCGCGTGTTCTGGTTCCGACCCCCACGGGTGCCCAGGTGCCGCTGGGCCAGCTCGCCGAGCTGCGCTTCGTCGATGGCCCCCCCTCCATCAAGAGCGAAAACGCCCGGCTGAACGCTTGGATCTACATCGACCTCGACGGAGTGGACGTGGGGACCTGGGTGGCCGAGGCCCGGGAGACCATCGACCAGGTGCTCGAACTTCCCGCGGGATACACGCTTTCGTGGAGTGGCCAGTACGAATACATGGAACGCGCCTGGGAGCGGCTCCGGGTGGTGATTCCGATTACGCTGGGCCTGATCTTCCTCCTCCTCTACCTGAACTTCCGCAACCTCGTGGACACGATCATCGTCATGCTCACCCTGCCTCTCGCGCTGGTGGGAGGCGTCTGGCTGCTCTGGTGGCTCGACTACGACCTGAGCGTCGCGGTCGGCGTGGGCTTCATCGCCCTGGCCGGGGTGGCGGCGGAACTCGGTGTCATCCTCATCGTGTTCCTGGACGAGGCGGTGGCCCGGTACAGGCAGGAAGGGCGGCTGCGCACGCGGCGAGACCTCAGGGAGGCAGTTCGGGAGGGAGCCGGCCTGCGGGTGCGTCCGATCATGATGACCGTGG
This sequence comes from Myxococcales bacterium, assembly GCA_026989995.1. GTDB lineage: Bacteria > Myxococcota_A > UBA9160 > UBA9160 > JALSIO01 > JALSIO01. The sequence continues at coordinate 20,654 of JALSIO010000279.1, read as the reverse complement.
TGTCCACCATCGCCGGCCTCCTCCCGATCATGTGGGGCGCCGGGACGGGTGCAGAGACCATGCGGCGCATCGCCGCCCCCATGGTGGGCGGCCTGGTCTCGGCCACGGTCCTCGCGCTCGTGGTGATTCCGGCGCTCTACCAGCTCATCCGGGGGATCCCGCTGCCACCCGGCGGAGAGGAGGCCTAGCGGAGGAGGAACTTCTCCGTCGGGGAGGGGGGCGGATCGGCCTGGCGACACCGGTGGTCGCCGGGCGAAGCCCGGGCCGCCAGCGCCGGACGGGTCCCGGCGGAAGCGCGAGCGACTCGAGGGCGGCAACGCCGACGCCGCCCGGCAGGCCCTCCACACGCTGAAGCGGGCCGGGGTGAGCGTGGCTTCGCCGGCCTTCGTGCGCGGGGTCCGCTTTCTGCTCGAGCACCAGATCGAGACCGGATCCTGGCCCGCGGAGCACTCCCAGACCGACCGTTCCTCCGATGCGCCCCCGCCTGGGGCCGGTGATCGGGCTCGCCGGATCCTTTGGGGAGGGTGCTCCCGGAGATCGCGGCGCCAGCCGAGGGCACCGCCGTCTCCAACTCCCTCGGGTTCGCGGCCCGGGTCGCCGACGCGAGCGACCACCCGATCGGTCCCGTGGTCTTCGCGGGGGAACGGGCATCCGGTGGGAGAGGGGACCTTCCGCGGAGACGATGAGACCTGGACCCTCGACTTCGACGCCAGCATCCTCCCGGAGGGGGAACACCGGATGCGGACCCGGAGACCGGGAACGCCGAGAATCTCCGGGGTGACCTGGATCGCGCGGTTCGCCTGCGCTATGTGGTGTTCGACGAGGTGGACGCCACCCCCGTCGAGCGCCCTCCCGGCCCGGAGTCCAGCGAGCCGCCGAATGGCACCCATCGGGTCCGGGTGGATGCCGCGCCGCTCCTCGCGCTGGAGGGGGTGCCCGTGAAGCGCGGCGCAGCCACGGCCGTCCGCGTCGTCTACGAGGGAGGCGCGCTGTGCCTCGAGGTCGCCCCCTGAAGGGCGGCACGGGAGGTCCGAACGCTCGCGACGGGCAACGGCCGCTCCTCGCCGACGCCCACGCCCATCCCGGGCGCTGTTTCCTGCGCGGGCTTCCGGCCGACGACCCGGCGGCGGCCCTCCTCGGTGGCGACACCAGCGACCGTGCCATCGACGAGATCCGGGCGTCCGGGGTGGGCCTGGTGGCCTTCGCCACGGTGGCCGATCTCCGGGTGCTCCGTCCCGACCCCGTGGTGGGCATCCGCGCCCACCGGCCGTTCGAGCCCGGCGAGGCGCGAGCCGATCACGATCGCCAGCTCCGGGCCCTCGCGGAGCTCACCGCGCGGGAGGACGTCACCCCCGTGCTCGGGTCCGGCGATGTCCGCCGCGCCCGGGCCGGGAACACCCTCGGTCTGCTCCTCGCCTGTGAAGGCGGCGACTTCCTGGAGGGTCGGATCGACGGCGTCGAGGAGGCCTACGCCGCCGGTGCCCGCTCCATCACCCTGGTGCACTACCGGGTCAACGAGCTCGGGGACATCCAGACCGAGCCGCCGATGCACGGCGGCCTCACCCCCTTCGGCGCGGAGGTGGTCCGCGAGATGAACCGCCTCGGAATGATCGTGGACCTCGCCCACGCCACCTTCGAGGTGACCCGCGACGTGCTCGCGGTGAGCGATGCGCCCGTGATGATCTCCCACAGCCACCTCGCCTCCCCGGGGCGCGAGCACCCCCGGCTGCTCGAACGGGAGCACGCGCTCGCGGTCACCCGGAGCGGCGGGCTGGTGGGCGCCTGGCCGGCGGGTGCCGCCCTCGCGAGCTTCGACGACTACGTCGAGGAGATCCTCCGCATGGTCGAGGTGCTCGGGGTCGAGCACGTGGCCATCGGAACCGACATGGACGCCAACTACCGGCCCGTCCTCTCCCACTACGGCGAGCTTCCCACGCTCGCCGAGGCCCTGCGCGACCGCGGCCTCGGGCCGGAGGAGACCGCCCTCGTCATGGGCGGAAACCTCGCGCGGCTCGTGGGCGAGGTCCTCCGCTGACCCCGCCCTCCGCCGGCCTCGCCGGGGCAGCCGGCTTCGCGCCGGGTGCCGGCCGGGAGCTCAGACGATCCCGACCTCGCCCAGGCGTTCCCCGGCCAGGTAGCGGCGGGCCATCTCCGTGACCACCCCGGCGAGCAGGGGCGCCACCGCGGAGGCCTCCTCGATCTCGGGGCGGCCGACCGGCCAGCCCAGGTAGGAAAGGCCGCGGGCGACCAGCATCGCGGGAAGCACGGCGAGGTCGGCGTCGGGGAGGCGGCCCGCGGCGCAGCGGTAGCCCTCGAGGTAGCCTGCGCGGGCCGCGGAGAGCTCCGGCCGGAGGAGCAGCGGGAAAAGCGCCGTCGCGAGCTCGAAGAGGTACCAGCCGTTGCCACAGTCGTCGAAGTCGATCAGGCGAGGGCCGTCCTCGGCGACGAGCACGTTCTCGGGAAGAAAGTCCCCGTGGATCGGGCCGAAGCGATCCGACTCCCGGCCGAAGGCGGCGAGCTCGGCCCGCACCCGCTCCCGGGCATCGAGCAGCACGTGGAGCTGCTCGGGCTCGAGGCAGGGGAGCTCGGTGAAGCGCCCGAAAGCCGGCTCTTCGCCCACCAGGCTCCCGGCATCCCAGCTCGGGCGGGTGAAGCCCGGCGGCGGCCGGAAGCGCCGGCCGTGGGCGTGGACGGCCGCGGCAAGCGCGCCGAGCTCCCGGTAGCAGGCCCGCACCGAGGCCGGATCGCCCGAAACGCCCCCCTCGAGGCTTCCGAGCTGTCGCCCCGGCACGAACTCGAAGACGTCGCAGAGCCGCGGCTCCGGCACGCCCGGCGCCTCGGCCCGGGCCACCACCTCGCCCGCCCGCGTGCGCCGGGCCGCCGGCGTCCGGATCCCGGCCTCGTCGAGCGCCTCCATCCAGGCGATCTCCGAGCGGATCTCCGCCGCGGTGCGGTAGCCCGGCCGGTGGACCCGCAGCACATGGCGGCCGGCGTCTCCCCGGACGAGAAAGACCGCGTTCTCCCGGTACTTGATGAGCTCGAGCCCGGCCCCCTCGAGGCCGAACTCCGGGAGCACGGCTTCCGCGAGCGCCGTGAGGCGACGAACCTGCTCGGAAGCCGGGACGCCGACGAAGGGATGCTCCGCCGCCTCGGTCACGCCCGACCGGCCTCGAAGGCGGGGTCGGGCTCCAGGCCCGCGAGTGCCGCGTCGAGGCGCTCGAGGGCCTCGTCGCAGGTCGCCTCGTCGAGGAGGAGCCCGGGCTTCCACTGCAGCACCGAGAGATCGAAGCCCGCGAAGATGGCCCACACGCCGTGCTCGTAGAGCGCACGACAGAGCTGGATCGCGCCGGTCGGATGAGCGGTCTCGAGCCCCATGACCAGACCCACGCGGCGAACCCCCCGGAGGAAGGGGCGGCGGCCGCAGATCTCCTCGAGCCCCGACGCCATGCGTTCCGCGATCTGCCGGCCGTGCTCCAGGGTGGCGGCATCCGAGCAGATCTCGAGCACCCGGCTGGCGACCCGGCAGCCGAGCTCCGCACCGCCGAAGGTGGAAACGAACCCCCACCCCTCCTCCCGCAACCAGGCCCCGGCGCGCGTCCCGAGCACCACCGCCGAGATCGGGTACAGGCCGCCGGAGAGCCCCTTGCCCGTCACGAGGATGTCCGGTTCGACGCCGAAGGTCTCCACGCCCCAGAGCTGCCCCGTGCGCCCGAGCCCCGTCTGCACTTCGTCGGCGACGAAAAGCGTCCCGTGCTCCCGGCAGAGCGAAAGGACTCCGGGAAGGTAGGCCGGGGGCGGCACCGGAAAGCCCTGGGTGGCGGGAATCGTCTCCATCAGGACGGCTGCGACGTCCCCGGCTGCGAGCGCCTCCTCCATGGCGTGGAGGTCGCCGAAGGGAACGGTCACGAACTCCTCCGGGTAGTCGCTCAGGAAGGCGCGGGCCGTCCGGTCCCGACCGGCGGCACCGGCCAGCCCGGCGGAGCCGTGGAAGCCGGACTCGAGGCCGACGACCTTCCGCCGACCCGTGGCCCGCCGCGCCGAGCGGATGGCGACGTCGTTGGCCTCGGTGCCCGAGGCGGTGAACACCGTGTAGCGGAGCTCACCCGGCGTCTTCTCGACCAGGGCCCGGGCCAGGAGCGCCCGCTCCTCGCTCGCGAAGTGGTGGTTGCCGATGTCGAGGTCGGCGAGGGCCTCCGTGAGGGTCCGGACCAGCTCCGGGTGCCGGTGGCCGAGGTTGTAGGTGCCGCCGTTCAGGTGGAAGTCCAGGAGCTCGCGGCCGTCGAGGTCGGTGATTCGGTAGCCCTCCCGCCGGCCGATCACCAGCGGGATCCCGGCGCCCACCCAGGTCTCCACGCGGGCGGGAAGGAGGGTTTCGTGGGCGAGGGAGAGCACCTCCCGCTTCCGGGGCGACAGGTCCGCCCTCTCTTCCAGGTGCTTGCGAAACTCAGGTCCTTCCACGGGCGGCTCCTCCGGGCTGCGCGCGCCGCCATCGTAGCTCCGGCCGGGGCCCGGGCACCGCTTCCTCGCGCAGCACCTCCACCGGGTCCCCGACCCGGATGGTCCCGGTGCCGCGCGGGACGAGGTTCTGGCCGAAGAGGACGTCGCCCGACGGCCCGCGCCGGAAGGTGGCGAGCGTCCGCAGGGGTTCGCCCCGCGGATGGATGCGGGCCGTCTCGGGATCCACGGTGATGAGGCCGCACCGCGGGCAGGGACGCGCCACCTCGAAACGCACGCCCTCGGCACCCCCCACGCGGATCTCCCTCCAGTTGTCCTCGGCGAAGGGGGGGGCTCCGTCCACCACCAGGTTGGGCCGGAACCGCTCCGCGCCGAGGGCCGCCCCCACCCGTTCCTCCACCTCCCGGACCGAGGCGAGGTTCACGAGCAGCGCCGGAAGTGCGTCGGCGAAGCTCACCTCGTCGCCCTCCCGCACACCCGCGCCCCGCGCCGGGCGGCGGTGGCGCTCCGGGAGTCGAACCAGCCGTACCTCGCGGCCGAGGAGCGCGCGGAACCAGGCGTCCGCCTCGGCGCCCACCGCCTCGGCGCGGCAGCGATCGGCCCACACCCGGACCTCGAGCTCCTCCACCGCACCGCCGCCCGGGCCGAGGCGGAGCTCGGGCCGACCCGGCGCACGGAGCGTGAGCCCCTCGGCCTCGAGCTGCGCCTCCACCCGCAGGAGCCCCGGAAACTTCCGCGCGGTCACGAACTCGCCGGCCGCGTCGACCAGCATGAGGCGGCGGTCGCCGGCGAGCCCGCGCGGCTCCACCCGCGCCTCACCCACGGAGACCCCGCGCGTGGACTTGATCGGGTAGACGAAGAGCGCGGCGATCCGGATCCCGCGGGCGGAGGACCGGTGGGAGGTGCGGGGCTCAGCGGGCGGCATCGCCGCCGCTCCTGCCCTCCGCCCCTCCGGGCGGCGCCCCCCGAAGCATCGCCCGCAGGGGGAGCAGTGCACCCTGGACCTCGGCCATGCGCCCGACGAGGGGCACGTGCGGGTCGTCGTGGATGTCCACGAGACCGATCACCTGGTTCTCCTCATCGGAGCGCCCCTCCTCGGGCTGATCCTGCCACTGGAACCAGTGGGTGCCCAGCATGAAGGGCATCTCCGCCACCCGCGTGATGTAGGCCGTGTAGGCAGCCACGCGGCTGGCCTCGTCGGGCACCTCCGGAAGGAAGGGCGGGAGCGAGTCGCCCCGGCGGAGGCGGTAGAACCACTCGGTGACGAGCACCGGCCGGCCGGTCAGGCGGTGCATCGTCGCCAGGTCGCTGAAGGCGTCGTCGAGGAAGAGGTGGTCGAGGAGCTCCCCCTCGAGAAGATCTCGGAAGAAGGCGGAACGCACGACGGGATCGAAGTCGTAGTTGTTGACGCTGACGACGTCGACGAAGGGTGCCGAGACCTCGACCACCCCCCGGTTGCTGACCGCACCGAAAAACCGCGATCCCAGGATCAGGAGGTCCGGGGAGACGGCGCGGAGGGCGTCGTGCACCACCCAGTGGTATCGCTCGGAAACCGTCCGCAGGAAGGCGAGCCGGTCCTGCCGCCGCGCCTCCGCCTCGGTGTAGATGCTGCCTCCGAGGCCGTCGAGCCCCTGGATGGCGTCGAAATCGGGGAGCTCGGTTCCCCAGACCTGGTTGAAGGCGCCGATGTCCCCCGCGTAGCGCGCCTCGAAGAAGGCCTGGACCGCGCGCTTGCCCGGGCTTCCGGGGGCCATGCCGAGATAGGCCTCGAGGTAGGTGGTGGGCTGGAGGATGCTGCGTCCCCAGGGCTGCTCGTTGTCCGTGTACACGCCGATGCAGAAGGGGTTCTCGGCGCAGTCGCGGAAGCGCTCGGCGTAGTCGCGGGCACCGGTCTCGAAGGCCGGATCGAAGTAGTCCCGCATCGTCTTGCCGAAGCTCACCGGCACACCCGGCACCGCCGGGGCGACGGTGTTGAAGTGGCCGTTCTCCATGTACGGGATCCGATCCCGGAAGAGGGTGGGATCCGACCAGCCGCCGACTGTGTTGTAGCCCCAGGCCCGGAAGCGGTCCTGGGCCACCTCCGCCCAGGCCTCCCGGGACCCGTAGCGACCGAGGACGTGGTCCCGGTAGGGCGCGGTCCCGAGAGCCGGACTCACGTCCCCCACCTCGTCGAATCCGGTCACGCCGATGGAGTAGAAGCCGTGTCCCTCGGGCGTGATGAACCACCAGACCCCGTCGATCTCCTCCACCCGAAAGCGGCCGGTGGCGAGGCTCTCGACGGCCCGCCAGCCGAAGTAGCGGTCGAGGTCGAGCAGCTCGAGCGAGCGTTCGGTGAAGAGCTCGGTCGTATCGTGCTCGACGCAGATGGGGTCGAGGGAGCCGACGCGCTCGCCGGGGGCGAGGCGGGGAAAGCGCGCGGAGGCGTCCACCACGCGGGTCGCGGGCGATGTGCTCGCAGCGAGCAGCATGACCTCGAGGGGGACGCGGGCGCGGCTCTCGATCTCGAGCGCGAAACAGACGCGCGCGACGCCGCCGCCGGCCGGCTCGGCGGTGGCCGGGTGGTAGCGGACCACCAGATCCCGGAGCTCCACCACGAAGGGTCCGGCGTAGGGGCCGCGGCACCGGAGCCCGGGGAGCAGGGCAGCGAGGACGAGGGCCAGGGCCGGCCCGGGGGACGCCGCTCGAATGCCCCGTCGTCGCCGCGACACGGGGGAATCCTACCGCACCTCTCGCACCCGGCCCGCGGCTCATCCGCGGCTTTCGCGCAGTTCCCGCGCGGCGGGGTGGTGCGGGCTCCTCAAGTCGGCGGGCCGCCCGAGCCGATCCACCCGGCAGGTCCCCGGAGGCGCGGGATGCCCGCCGACGGAGCGGCTGAAACCGGGGGGTTGCTTGTCCGGGCTCTCGCACCTCGTCACGGTGGTTGCCGCGATCAAGGCGTGCGTGGCCCTGCAGCACTTCGCGATCTTTGCCGCGGGGGGCGGTCGGCGACGCGATCTCGCATTCGCCATCACCTGCGGCTGCATCGCCGGATACGACCTCGCCGCCGCGGCCCTCTACCGATCGACCTCGGTGGCCGAGGCGGCGGAGTTCCAGCACCTGCAGGTGGCCGCCCTGGTGGCGGGAAGCGCCGCCTTCCTGTGGTTCACCGCCGAATACACCCGGCAGATTCCGCGACGCCTCGCCTGGCTCGCCGGCGGGATGCTCACGGCCACGGCGCTCGTCGCCCTCTTCGACCGCAGCGGTCTCGTCTTCGACGCGAGCCGCGCGGCGGTGAAGCGTGTGACCCTGCCCTTCGGGCCGGAGCTCATCTATGTCGAAGCAGCGGCCGGTCCCCTCGTGGTGGTACAGAGCGTGATCGGGATCGGCGTCCTGGCCGGTGCCGTGGCCGCCGCGGTCCGCCAGTTCCGCGGCGGAGAGCGCCGCGAGGCCGGGCCCCTTCTCTTCGCCCTCGCGGTGCTCTCCCTGGCGGTCGTGAGCGATGGGGCCGTCGCCACCGGCCTCTACACCTTCCCCTACACCCTCGAGTTCGCGTACCTGTCGCTGGTGGTCGTGATGGCGCTCACCCTGGTGCGCCAGCTCGCGCAGGCCGCAGCGCTCGAAGCCCGCCTGCGGGAGAACGAGGCCCGCCTGCGGCACGCCGAGCGGCTGGAGTCGCTCGGAACCCTGGCCGGAGGGGTCGCCCACGACTTCAACAACCTGCTCGCGCCCATCATGGGCCATGCGGAGCTCGCGCTCGATCAGCTCGACCGCGACCACCCGGCCCGGGCGGACCTCGTGGGCATCCTGCGGGCCGGCGAGAGTGCGGCACGCCTCACCCGACAGCTTCTGCAGGTGGCGGCCGGGCCCGGCTCCGGCAGCGGACCCACGGACCTCGAAACCCTGCTGCGGGACTTCCGGCCCGTGCTCCGGGGGCTGCTCGGCCACCGGATCCGCCTCGAGACCGAAGTCGAACCCGGACTCCCCCCGGTCCCCCTCGATCCGGGGCACGCCCAGCAGATCCTGCTCAACCTCGCGGTCAACGCCCGGGACGCCATGCCCGCGGGAGGCGCCTTCCGGATCACCGTGCGACGCGGGCCCGAGGGCTGGGTGCGCCTCGCCGCGCGGGACACGGGGTGCGGCATGGACGTCGAGGTGGCGAAGCGGGCCTTCGACCCCTTCTTCACCACCCGCGACCGGGGCCGTGGCACCGGGCTCGGGCTCGCCACGGTTCACCGCATCGTGGTCTCGGCCGGTGGCGAGATCCACCTCGCGAGTCGGCCGGGCGAGGGGGCGTGCTTCGAGATCACCCTCCCCGCGGCCCCTGCCGCGACGACCCCACCCCGGGATCCGGTCCCGACCGGCCCGGAACCCCGGCGGCCGGCGGTCGCAGCCGGTCGCACCGTTCTCACCGTGGAAGACGATCCCGCCGTTCGCGCCATGCTCCGGCGGGCGCTCGACCGCGCCGGGTACCGGGTGATCGACGCGGAGACGCCGGAGCGCGGTCTCGAGCTCGAGGCCCGCCACGCGGGACCGATCGCTTGCCTCCTCGGCAACGTGTTGATGCCCGGGATGGACGGCTACCGGCTCGCCGAGGTCCTCCGGAAGCGGCGACCCGGGATCGGAGTGGTGCTGATCTCCGGCCACACCGACGACCGCGCCCCGGAAGGGTCGCGCGCGGCACCCTGCGAGACGCTGCTGCGGAAACCGTTCTCCGCCCGGGCCCTGGTGGCCGCCGTCGACCAGGCCGTGCGGCGAGCCGGCAGGCCCCCCGTCGCTCCGTAGCCCGTGGAGGGGCTTTCCGCCCGACGTGCTATGCTGGCGGCATGGCCGCGCCCCGGGTCGGACGACCGGTTCCCGATCTGTACGCCGAAGATGCCGAGCACAGGCGCGTGGACCTCCGGGCGGTGTACGCCGGCGGCCCGACTGTGATCCTCCTCCCACGTCATTTCGGCTGACCGATCTGCCGCAGGCACCTCGTCGAGGTGCAGAAGGCCCTGCCGAAGTTCCGCGCCGCCGGCGCGCAGGCGATCGCCATCGGACAGGGCACCGGGGCCGAAGCGGCGGAGGTCGCCCGCGAACTCGGGCTGGAGTTCCCGGTGTACGGGGATCCGAAGCGATCCAACTACCGCAAGCTCGGCCTTCCCCGGGCAAGCCTCTTCGGAATCAGCCTCGCTCCGCTGCTCGAGGCACCCCTCGAGGGGCTCCGGACCCTGCGGGAGGCCTCGCTCCGCTGGTCGGCCAGCCCCCGAAGCGATGTGCGACAGCTCGCCGGAGCCCTCGTGGTCGATCGCGACGGCACCGTCCGCTACTTCCACCGCTCCGAAAAGCCCACCGACGTGCCCCCGGCCGAGGAGCTCCTCGAGGTCGTGGAGGGGCTCCGCCCGGCCGCGAACTGAGCGCCGGCCCGGAGGGCGCCATCCCGCTCAGTCACCCGTCGGCGGGGCGAAGGTGGTCACCGACCGGGCCGAGCGGGCCGCCTGGCTCGCGAACATCTCGACCGGGTGGTAGTCGGCCGTGAGCCACCGGGCGAGCTCCTGGGCGTAGAGCGGGTCTCCGGGCACACCGGAGGTCCCACCCGGCAGGGCGGTAAAGCCCTGCACCCGCGCGTCGGGGAAGGGCCCGCCTCCCGCGACCCCCACGTAGCGCCGGTTCGGTCCGCCGCCGAAGCGGAAGTCGTTCTCCCGGTCGGCCCGGGCCGAGAAGCCCGAGGCGTTCACCACGTTGTAGCCGCCGTCCCGCGGAAGGCCGGGGAGCCCCGGCGCGAGGTCCTCGAAGCCGCCGAAGGGCGGGATGGACCACTCGGGGCGGAGCGGATGGTCGAAGGTGATCCGGTGCAGCCTCCCCCAGCGGTAGTCGTCCTGCTCGGTGGAGCGGCCGAAGGCTTCGGCGAAGTCGTCGGAAGCCAGCGCGTCGAGGGCATCGACGAGGGCCCCGAGGAGTGCGAAGGCGCGCCGGTCGAGGGGCTCCGGGAGGGACGCCGGCTCCGGGAAGAAGTCCACCCCGGAAGCCCCCACCCCCGTGAAGGGGTCCTGGTCCAGGAGGTGGTGGAGTGCCTTCAGGGCATCGCCGGAGCCCACCCCGGGCACCCCGAGGGCCGCCAGGCGGGCGTCCACGATGCGGCGGATCGCCTTGGCCCGCCACACGTTGTAGATCGTCGCCGCCACGCTTCGAGCCGCCTCGCCCGGGCCCACCACCGGGATCCGGCTGCCGCCGGTGTCCTCGGCGTCGTAGCCCTCCGGAATGCCCGTGGGCGTGGAGAAGTCCCAGGCCTCGAGCCTGCCCACCGCCTCGGCCACCCGGGGATCGAGGGCGAGCGCGGCGAGCTCCCCGGGCGCACCGGGCCGCCCGGCGCGATCGAAGGCGTCGAGCAGGAAGGGGACGAGAAGCTCCGCGTCGAGCTGCTGCGTGTTGGCCTGGAAACGCTTCATGGCATCGGCCGTGACCGGCTCCCCCGAGCCCACCGCGTCGCGGAGGAGGCGCGTGATCCGGCCGGCTCGAAGCCCCATCGCGTAGCCCGGGTTCAGGTAGTAGATGGCGTCCGGGTTGCCCGGCCGCCGCTGGTTCAGCGGGTCGTTGTCGAGGCTGACGCCCGCGGGATCGTTGTTCGCGTTCACGACGAAGCCCGCCGGGGGATCCACGACCTGGGGCATCTCGTCCTCCGGCAGCACCGCGAAGGGGATCGTCTGCCCCTGGCTGCGCGCCGGGTCGGGCACCCAGTTGCAGGGGCCGGATCCGTCTCGGACGAAGAAGGGCGGGTTGCAGGTCTCGAGATCACCGGCCTCGAGGTCCCGGCGGAGCGGCAGCTCGCCGCTGGTGAAGATGGCGAGGTGGCCCTCGGCGTCGGCGTAGGACCAGTTCTGGCTGCCGAAGTCGAAGCGCCGGAGCCCCTCCCGGAAGTCGTCCAGGTTGCGGGCCCGGGCCCAGATCTTGAAGGTCTCCACCTCCCGCGTCGCGTGGAAGCCCACGTACTGCAGCACGCGAACGCGGGTCTCGGCGCCGGCGGGCCCACCGAAGAGCGCATCGAGCACGGGCTGGGCATCGTCGATGTCGATCACGGGGCCGAAGCTCCGGAAGGGAACGGTCAGCACCACCAGGCTGGTGATCGGGAGATCCGCGGGTGCGAGGTTGTCGGGCACACCGTCGTCGGGACGGTTGACCCGGTAGCTCACGAGCTTCGCGTCCACCCGGTGGAGCTCGCCCTCGCTCACGATGCACATCCGGCTCGGGGCGCAGCGGGGGTCGTCGCTCACCACCAGGCGGTCGTCGAAGACGTCGGTGACGTCCATCGGGTTGGTGGTGGAGCCGAAGGTGATCCAGGGATTCTGGCCCTGGAGCACCAGGGGCGCACCTCCGATCCCCACGCCGTGGAGGTTCAGCGGGCCGGCCACCGGGTCGTCCTCCACCACCAGGTGGATCTCGTAGAAGGTGGCCGGCATGTCCAGGGAGAGATGGGGGTCGTTGGCCAGGATGGGGAAGCCCACGTCGGTGACCTCCCCGGTGACGCCCCACTCGTTGCTCCCGACCTCCTGTTCGCGCCGGGTGAGGGCGTCGGCGAGGAGCCGGGAGCTCGAGAAGGCCCGGAGGCGCTCGGCCACCCGGCCCGCGCGCGCGAGGTCCCGCGCCGGCTGCGCGCGGCGGGGCGGCGCAGCACCGCGCCCCCCGCCGCGCGCCAGGCGCATCGCGTCGCGGCGCGCCCGGATCGTCCGGGCGAGGCGGGCACCGGCGGCCGGCGCGGATCGCACCAGGAAGGGCACGGTCCCGGTGGCATCCGGCACCATGGCCGCGGGATCCATCGGCGCCACCCGCCGCACGTCCTCGGCGAAGAGCGCCGCCCCGTCGAAGGGGGGCGAGGCTGCCTCGCCCGCCGCGATGGTCGCCTCGAGCTCCTCGAGGAGTCCGAGGTCGATGTCCAGGGACAGGCGCGCCGCGAGGCCCTTGCCGACGATGACCGTGTCGAGCGGCTCCCAGCGCCGCACCCGGGTGAGCTCGAGGGCTTCGTACTCCGGCGGCAGGGTGCCCGCCGTCTCGGCCTCGTCGATGTACTGGTTCACGCCCTCGGCGTAGGCCCCGAGCAGCGCCACGGTATCCGGGTCGAAGGCGTCGAGCGAGCGCTGGGCCGCGCGGTGGAGCCCCAGCGTCCGGACCTGGATGTCGCCGTTCAGCGCCCGCTCCCCGAGCAGCTCGGCCAGGGTTCCGTCCACCTGCCGGCGGGTCATGTCCATCTGGAAGAGGCGGTCCCGGGCGTGCAGGTAGCCCTGCACCCGCACCAGGTCGGCGTCGTTCTTCGCGAAGACGTGGGGGATGCCGAAGCGGTCGACGATCACCCGCACCTCCTCCGAGAGGCCGGGAAGGTCCACGCGCGTGCCCGCGCCTCCGGTGGGAAGCGGCGGGCAGCGCAGCGCGGCGAGTCCGAGGACGAGGAGGGCGAGGACCGCGATCCCGCCCCGCCGGAGGCGGGTCACGGGCGGGCCCACCGTCGGGTGCGCGCCGCGAGGACCGCGAGCCCGAAGCCGAGGAGCGCGAGACCGGCGGGCTCGGGAATGGGCCGCAGATCGGGCAGGGCCACCCCGAAGCGGTCCCCCTCCGCGATCACCGGCTCGCCGAGGAAGAAGCTCTCGTTCAGGAGCGTCGCCCCGGTGGCGCTCCAGTCGAGGCCGAAGCCCGAGACGAGGATGCTGCCGTCCCCGTCGAGGCAGGGATCCGAGCCGGTGGAGAGCAGGCAGCTCCGCATCGAGAAGACGGGCAGTCGGGTGGGGAGGAGACCGATCGCCGAACTCTCCGCGAGGGCGGTCACCTCCTCGAGGTCGAGGTCGAGGATGGGCGCGCTCAGGGTGATCGACGCCGCGGCGCCTCCGAACCCGGGCCCGGTCAGGCGCACCACGCTGAGCGCGTGCTCGATGGTTCCCGTGAGCAGGGGGAAGGAGACATCGCCTCCGGTGATGGGGAGCACGGCCTCGCCGAGGAGCCCCCCGATGCCCGACACCCCATCGATCTCGAGTGTCACCCCGAGGGCCGCGAGGTCACCCTCCCCCGTGAGGAGCAGCCGGGTCGCGTCGCCCACGAGGGGGATCGCCGTGGCCGGAGCGACCGCCGCGAGCAGGAGGGCGAAGCCCGCGGCGGGGGCCAGGACCGCGCGCCGCCGCGCTCCCGCCGCCGGGTGCCGGCGGCCCGATTCCACTCGCCCCGATCGCGGTCGCTCCCAACCTGCCATCGCCACCTCGCCCTCCTCGCCCGTTCACCGGACTCCAGGGGACGGACCCGCCCGGGCGCACCCGCCCCACGTGGAAAGTGGCTCCCCACGCTTGGATGTGGCACGCGCGGTCCCAGCCACGGGGCGGCGCGTCCCCGGTTGGAGCCGCCATCCGGCAGGCCTCCGAACCCCGCGGGACGCCCCCGGGGCGGATCAGCCCTCCTGGCCCTGGCCGGGAAGCTGGCGCTGGAACTGCTGCAGATCGAAGTAGTCCCGCCACTCCGCCACCTTGCCCTCGCGGATCGCGAAGCTCCCCATCACCGGGAGCTCCACCCAGCGATCTCCGATCAGGAAGCGATCGGTCCGCTCGGTGAGGACCACCCCATCCGGCGCCTCGGCGATGCGGTGGACGATCCAGTCGACTTCCTTCGCCATCCCCAGGAAGCCCTGGATCACGCCCCGGATCGCCTCGGAACCCGTGACCGGAGCGACCGGGACGTTGTGGTAGAGGGCGTCGGGCGTGAACAAGCCCATCACCCGCTCGAGGTCGTTGTCGTTGAAGGCCGCGATGAACTCGCGCACCACGTCGACATTCGATGCCATCCTCTCCTCCCCTCGCTTCGAGACTTCGGGATCTCCGATCGCGGCCCCGAACCCGCCGGGCCGCGGGCCCGGCCGCCGAAGCGCGCCCCTCCCCGGGCCCGACGGCCGCGCGGCGGGATCGGCCCGCGTGGAGCCCGCGGGGCGCGCCGACCGGACCACGGACCCATCGCGCGACCGCGACCCGATCCGGTGTCGCCCGGCGTCATTTTCACGACTTCCCCGACTCCGCGACTTCCGCGACTCCGCGACTCGGCGACTCCGGAGTCCACCACCCCGGACTCCACGACTCCGCGACCGCAGCTTCCGCCGGACGCCGGAGCCAGCCGGACCGACCGGGCCAGGATACCCCGCCCCGCGCTCTTCGCGCCGTCGCCCGGCGAACACCGGGCACGCGTCCTGTGCGCCTGCACCGCGGGTGGCCCGGGCGGCCCTCGGCTAGCCTGTGCAGTCCTCGGACCAACCGCCCGCGGGAGGAAGCCGATTCGCCCCGTGATCGGGAGAACCCTGCGCCTGGCGAGAGCCCTGCGCCTGGCGGGATGGCTGGCCCTGGGGTCGCTGGCGGGGGTGCTCGTCTTCGCGTACCTGCCGCGACCGCGCGACTTCGATCCCGCTCCCCTCGTCGCCCGGGGCGAGCGCTACCACGTCCGCATCCATCGCGACCGCTGGGGCATTCCCCACGTGTACGGGCGCACCGATGCCGACGTGGCCTACGGCCTGGCCTTCGCGCACTGCGAGGACGACTTCGAGACCATCGCGGAGGTGCTCCTGGTCTCGCGGGGGCGGCTCGCGGAGTGGCGGGGCCGGGAAGCGGCGCCCGCGGACTACCTCTTCCACCTGATGGGGATCCCGGAGCGGGTGCGGCGCGGATACCGGACCGAGCTCTCCCGGGCGACGCGGGAGATCGCCGAGGCCTACGCCGACGGGGTGAACCATTTCGCGGCCCTCCACCCGGAGCGGGTGCCCCGCGGCCTCCTTCCCGCCACCGGCGCCGACGTCGTGGCGGGGTTCGCCTTCCGGACGCCGTTCTTCTACGGCCTCGACCGGACACTTCGCGACCTCTACGAGGGACGGCTCCGCGGCGCGCCCCCCGGGCCGGCGGCCGCGCCTCTACCGCCCACGCCCCTCGCGCGATTTCCCTTCACCACCGGCGAGGTCGCCGCGCGCATGGGCTCCAACGCCATCGCGGTCTCGCCCCGCCGCAGCGCCGACGGCGCGACACGGCTCCTCGTGAACTCGCACCAGCCCTGGACGGGGCCCGTCGCCTGGTACGAGGCCCGGCTGCGGAGCGACGAAGGCTGGGACATGACGGGTGGCGTCTTCCCCGGGTCGCCGGTGATCCTGCACGGGGTGGGCCCACAGCTGGGCTGGGCGAGCACCGTCAACCGGCCCGACCTCGTGGACGTGTACCGGCTCGAGATCGACCCGCACGACCCCGGCCGCTACCGCCTCGACGGCCGCTTCGAGCGCCTCGCCCGGCGCGAGGCGGTGATCCGCGTGCGGCTTTTCGGCCACCTCACGATCCCGGTGCGAAGGGAGGTCCTCCGCTCGGTCCACGGCCCGGTGATCCGCACGGAACAGGGCACCTTCGCCCTGCGCTTCGCGGGGATGGAGGGGATCCGGCAGCTCGAGCAGTTCTACCGCATGAACCGGGCCACGACCTTCGAGGGCTGGCGCCGCGCCATGCGGATGCTTGCGCTGCCCTCGTTGAACTTCGTCTACGCGGACCGAACCGGGCGCATCGCCTACTTCTACAACGGCCGGTTCCCCGAGCGGCGCCCCGGCCTGGACTGGTCGGGGCTGATCCCCGGGGACCGGAGCGATCTGGTCCCGGAGCGGACCCTTCCCTTCGACGCCGTCCCCCAGGTCGTGGATCCGCCCTCGGGGTACCTCGTGAGCGCCAACCACACCCCCTTCCGGGCCACGGCGCCGGGCGAGGCCCCGCGGCCGGACGACTTCGCGTCCGAGCTCGGCATCGAGACGCGACTCACCAACCGCGCCCGGCGGGCGCTCGCGCTGCTGGCCGCGGACGAGGCCATCGACGACGCCGACTTCCGGCGCATCAAGTTCGACAAGCGCTACGACCCGGAAAGCGGGGTGGTGCGCCTCGTGGAGGAGGCCGCGGCCGCCTCCGGCCCGGAGCTGGCCGAGGAGCGGGAGCTGCTCCGCCGGTGGCGGCGCACGGCAGAGGTGGACGACCGCGAGGCGCCGCTCGCGATCCTCACCGCCGCGCCGATCCTCTTCGCCCGGCGAACCGGAGACCCCGCGCCCGGGCCCCGCGAAAGCCTGCTCGCGGCCTCCCGCCTGCTCCGGGAACACTTCGGCCGCCTCGATCCGCGCTGGGGAGAGGTCAACCGCCTGCGCCGCGGCTCCGTCGACCTCCCGCTCGGCGGCGGCCCCGATACCCTGCGGGCCATCGAAGCCACCCGTCCGGGGCCGGACGGGCGCCTCGTCGCCGAGCGGGGAGACAGCCTGATCCTCTTCGCCACCTGGGACGCGTCCGGCAGGCTCGCGGTGGAGGCCGTCCACCCCTTCGGAAGCGCGACCCTGGACCCGCGCTCTCCCCACTACGCCGACCAGGCACCGCTGTTCGCGGAGGAGCGGACCCGGCCCGTACCCATGCACCCGGCCGAGCTCCGGGCCCGGCGGGAGCGGAGCTACCGGCCGGGAAGGCAAGGCGGCGAGGCGGGCAGCGCGCGGTGAGGCTCGAGCGGATCGCGATCGTCGGTGCCGGGGCCATGGGCTGTTCACTCGCCGCGATCACGGCACCCCACGTGCCCACGGTCCTCGTGGTCCGGCGCCCGGAGCGGGCGACGCGGATCCGCCGGGAGGGGGTCCGCCTCGAGGGCGCATTGCGCAGGGAGGGGAAGCCGGAGGTGGTGCCGCACGTCGACGACCTGGCCGACATCCATCCCGTCGATCTCGTCTTCATCGCCACCAAGACGACGGCGATTCCCGAGGTCTGCCAGGCCCTCCGACCCCACCGGCGCGAGCTCCCCTTTCTCGTCTCCTACCAGAACGGCATCGAGCCGGGCCGGACCCTGCTGCGGACTCTCGGCACCTCCCGGGTGCTTCGGATGGTGCTCCACTACGGAGCCGTGCTGCGGGAGCACGGTAGCGGGCCGCTCCGGGTGCAGATCCCCCTGAACCAGCCGCCGCACTGGATCGGCGGCGAGGGGGAGGAGGTGCAGGCGGTGGCGCGGGCGCTCGCGGTCCGGCTCTCGGCGATGGGACTCGAGACCCGCTTCGCCGAGGACATCGAGGTCCCGGTGTGGCGCAAGGGACTCATGAACGCCGCCAGCAACCCGGTGGCCGCCCTCGTGCGGGAGCGCCTCGGCGAGCTGCTGCGCTCCCCGGCGCGGCCGCTCATCGAGCGGCTCCTCGACGAGGGGATCGCCGTGGCCCGCGCCGCGGGGATCGAGCTCGGAGCGGGCTTCCGGGACGAGGCCCTGGCCTCCATGGCGGCGGGCGGCACCCACCGCCCCAGCATGGCGGAGGACGTCCTCGAGGGGCGGACCACCGAGATCACCCAGCTGAACGAGCAGATCGTGGCCCGTGCTGAGGCCCTCGGCGTGCCCACACCGACCCACCGGGCCGTCGTGGAGCTGATCCGGACCTTCGACTGGCGGGCCGCCGGGGGCGGCCCGCGCGCCTGATCCGCCCGGAAAGGTTCGCGGCCCGGGCCGGCGGGACGGATCGATCGACCCCGCCCGGCGCCGGGCCTGTCCGCCGCCGGAGGCCCCTCCCGGCCCCGGAGCCCCGCGGCGGCCCGCGCGGCTCAGGAAGCGGCGGGAAGCCCGTGCACCCGGAGGCGATGGGGTGCGCGCCGCGTCGCTGCGAACGCGGGGCGCGGGCCCGCACGACGTGCCTGCGCGGCCCGACCGGCGCGCGCCCCCGCGAGCTCGAGGGCGGCCACGGCGGTGCCGAAGGCGAAGGCGAAGACCAGCAGGATGGCGACGAGGACGGTGACCATGAGGACTTCTCCTCTCGTGGGATGCCCCCATCATCGGAGGCCGATCGCCGCCGGGCCGTGAAGTCCTTCACAGCCGCCCCGCGGCTGTGGGCTGCTTCACAGGTCCCCCGCCGCACCGCTCGGGGCCCTTCGCTGCTACGGTGCCCCATCCCAGGCGCCCGGGAGACCCGATGGCCGACCGCGCACCCCGCATCCTCGCCTTCTCCGGAAGCACGCGGCGGGAGTCCCTCCACCGCCCGCTCCTCCGGCTGGCGGTCCGGGCGGCCGAGGCCGAGGGCGTGCCCTGCACGGTGGTCGACCTCCGGGACCCCCCCCTCCCCATCTACGACGGCGATCTCGAGCGGGAGCAGGGGCTTCCCGAGGCCGCGGTGCGCCTCCGCGAGCTCATGGCCGCCCACCGCGGCCTGCTCCTGGCGAGCCCGGAATACAACGGGCATCCCACCCCGCTCCTGGTCAACGCCCTGGACTGGATGAGCCGGGCCCCCGGGGCCCGCCCCGACCTCTCTCCCTTCGCGGGCGTGGTGGGAGCACTGGTGGCGGCGTCGCCGGGTCCCTTCGGCGGGATCCGCGGCCTCGCGGTCGTCCGGGGGCTGCTCGCCAACCTCGGCGTGACCGTGCTCGCGCGCCAGGCCGCGGTGGGAAGCGCCCCGGACCGCCTCGCGCCGGACGGGACCCTGCGCGACGAGGGGGCCCGCCGGGCGGTGGAAGCCGTGGGCCGCGATCTCGCCCGCCACGTGCTCGCCCTCGAGCGATGAGCACCGGGGCCCCGGCGCCGGAGCCGCGCCGGCGTGTCGGCTGGCCCGCGCCGCTCAGAGGAGCTTGGCGGGCCCGCGAGCCCGGCTCGCCTCGACGGCGAGCAGCCGGCGCTTGAGCTCGAGCCCGCCGGCGTAGCCTCCGAGGCGCCCCCCGCTGGCGACCACCCGATGACAGGGCACGATCAGGGGAAGCGGGTTGGCGCCATTCGCGGTGCCCACGGCCCGCACGGCCCGCGGCCGGCCGATGGCGCGCGCCACCTCGCCGTAGGAGCGGACCTCGCCGTACGGGATCCGGAGGAGCTCCCGCCAGACGGCGAGCTGGAAGGGCGTGCCCCTCAGGTCCACCGGCAGGTCGAAGGACTCGCGTTCTCCAGCCAGGAAGCCCTCGACCTGGCGGGGCACCTCCTCGGGGAGCGGTGCGTCGTGGTCGACCCGGGCGCGCGGCGCCATCCGGACGAGCCACCGGGGAAGGCCGCCGCCGTTGGCGTGGGGAAGCTCGAGGAAGAGCAGGCCGCGGTCGCAGAAGGCCACCCGGAAGGTTCCGATGGAAGTCTCGAAGCGGCCTGTCTTTACGATCTCCACCGCTTCGCCACTCTACCACAGGCCCGGGATCTCTCGGACGCGGAGGGCTTGGCGTGGCGCGCGTGCTCGTGACCGGCGGAGCCGGCTACATCGGGAGCCACACCTGCCGGGCCCTTCGCGCGGCCGGTCACGAGCCGGTGGTGCTCGACGACCTCTCGTCGGGTCACGCGGCCGCCGTGCGAGGTCTTCCCCTCGCGGAGGGCGACGTCGCCGACCCCGAGGTCCTGGCGTCGACCTTCGACCGCTCCGGTCCCTTCGACGCGGTGGTCCACTTCGCGGCGCGGATCTCGGTTCCCGAATCGGTCTCCGATCCGCTCGGGTACTACCGCGCGAACACCGCGGCGGCACTCACCCTCGTGGAGGCCGCGGTGGCGCGGGGGGTCGGGGCCTTCGTGCTCTCCTCCACGGCGGCGGTGTACGGCCACCCTCGCGAGCAGCCGATCGGCGAGGATGCGCCGCTGGCCCCGACGAGCCCCTACGGCGCGAGCAAGGCCATGGTGGAGCGCATCCTCGCCGACGCCTCCCGGGCCCACGGGCTCCGCTACGCGGCGCTTCGCTACTTCAACGCCGCCGGCGCCGACCCCGCGGGCGACCTCGGAGAGGAGCACGACCCGGAGACCCACCTGATCCCGCTCGCGCTCGCCGCCGCGGCGGGGCGACGGCCGCCTCTCGAGCTCTTCGGTACCGACTACCCCACCCCCGACGGAACCTGCGTCCGCGACTACGTCCATGTGTGCGACCTCGCGCGCGCCCACTGCCTCGCCGTGGAGGCGCTCGTGGCCGGGGAGCCCGGCGGCGTCTTCAACCTCGGTACCGGCCGCGGGCACAGCAACCGGGAGGTGCTCGGGGTGGTGGAGGAGATCGTGGGGCGCCCGGTTCCCGCGGTGGAGGCACCGCGACGCCCGGGGGATCCCCCCGAGCTCGTCGCCGACCCGCGCCGATTCCGCGAGCGCTTCGGCTGGGAGCCCGGACTTTCGGAGCTTCGGACCATCGTGGAGACGGCGTGGCGCTTCGCCCGGAGCCGCTGGGCGGACGGCGGAGCCGCGCCGGGCGCGCCCACCGGGGCCTGAGCCGCCGTCTCGTGGCGCGCCGGGCGCCGGGGGAATGGCCGGGCCGACCC
>JALSIO010000278.1 GCA_026989995.1 Myxococcales bacterium | reverse complement strand
CGCCGCGAGGCCAAGCGCCAGCAGCGCCCCCAGGCTCTGCTTGGAGATCGCCACCAGCGAGACGAGCACCCCCGCCAGGGCCGCAAGGGGCGGGCGCTCGAGGGAGCGAACCGAAGCCCACGTCGCGAGCATCCCCAGCTCCACCGCCACCGTGGTGTGGAAGTAGATCGAGTAGAGGGGGAAGAGCAGCGCCGGAGCAGCCACGAGTGCGGCGGCAGCCGCGGGGGCCCAGGCGCCGCACCCGCGGCGGGCCGTGTCGAAGACCGCGGCGGCCGCCAGGCCGTGCAGCACGGCCACGACCCCTCGCGCTGCGAAGACGCTGTCTCCGAACATACGGAAGAGGATCGCGAGCGCCTCGAACGGGGCGGGACCGGAGAAGAACACGATGTCCCGGTACATGTGCTCGCCCGAGGCGATCCGCTGCGCCACGTGGAGCGCGAACCCCTCCTCGAGGAGGTTGGGCTCGAGGGGCGCGAGGGCGGCGCTCGCGAGTGCGCCGGCGGTGCCCCAGAGAAGGGCGCCGACGCCGAGCCACCCGCGCCGTCGCGTGCCGCTCATTCCAGGTAGCCCAGCTCCCGGAGCTGCTCGAGGTAGCGTTCTTCGGCGCCGGAATGACCCGCCCCCAGCCGCGCGATCGGGATTCCGTCGTAGCTGGCGACCCGTTTCACCGGCGTCGCCGGCTCCAGGAACCCGGCGACGCGGCCGTCCATGTCCTCGGCAACCGCAAGCCCCAGCCATGCGAGAACCGTCGGGGTCACGTCCGCCACCGTGACGCCTTCGGCGCGACCCGGGCGCACACCCGGACCGCGGGCGAAGAGGACGCCGTCTTCGGCCCGCTCGGAGTGGTGGATCCCTGTCAGGACCTTCCAGGTCACCCCGGCCTCGAAGCCGTGGTCCGAGACCACCACCACCAGATCGCCCGGTCCGAAGTTCTGGAGGAGCTTCCCGATCAGCGCGTCCGTGAAGGCGTAGTACTGCTGCAGCGCCGCGGCACCCCCCTGGCGTTCCTCGGTCCTGGGGCGGAGTCGTTCGGGGTAGAGTTCGGGGTCCTCGAGACACCCCCAGAGCCAGTGCGAGACCCTGTCGATCCCCTGGAACAGCACCATCAGCACGTCCGGGCGGACTTCCCTCTCGACGGCGAGGGCAATCCTCGCGAGGGCTTCATCCTGGTGGAGGAAGTCTCGGAGCTTGTCGGGCCAGACCCACTTCGGCAGGAGCACCCCGGCGAAGGGGTCGGGCACGCGGGTGAGTGGAGCCCGCTCCTCGAAGAGGGCCTCGACCCGGGCCTGCCACGCTTCGGGGTAGGTCGCTGGCGCAGCCGCGCGCCCCGCAGCGTCCGGCGCGGTCTTCCGGTCCCCGTTTCCCTGGCCCTGGGACGGGCCATCGCGACGAGCCTTCCTCTTCGGAACGAAGAGGTTCTTGATGAATTGCCGCCCCTCCCCAGCACCCGGGAGCGCGTGGTCGGTGACCATCACGCCGCGCACCACCTCCGGGGGGTAGGTGACGAGCCAGTTGATCACCCCCACCCGGAGGCCGGCATCGCTCGCGATGTTCCACAGGGCCGCGCCGCGGCGGTCCGAGGAGAGGTAGAAACGCGAGGGGTTCCCGGCCCGCTTGGGGGTCATCCATCGCTTGATGCCGTGCTGCTCGGGGCGCTTCCCCGTGGCGATGGTCGTCCACACGCGGGGCGAGAGCAGCGGATGCAGCGACTTGAGGGGCCCCGAAACCCCCTTCCGCGCGATCCCGGCCAGGTTGGGCAGCCGCCCCTCGGCGATCATCGGTTCGACCACCCGGAGCGTGGCGCCGTCGATCCCGATCAGCAGCACACGGCCCGGCACCTTCGGCCCGAAGGGGGTCGGGCTCCCGCCCGCCGTGGCGGACCCGTCACTGGAGCCGGCAGGGGGCGGTGCGTCGCCCGGGCCGCAGGCCAGCACGCCGAGGACGAGCACCAGCCCCAACCCGACCGCGCGCGCTCTGCCACCCGGAAGCACGCGTGCGGCGCTGTCGCCACGCCTCCCGATCGGAGCCGCCGCCATCACGCGGGCGGCCCGGGCGGCCGGCGAAGGGCGTTCCGGATCACGTGCCAGGCGGCCCGGTAGATCTCGGCGCGGTCGATCTTGGAGGCGCCGTGCGTGCGCATCTCGTAGACGATCGGCACCTCACCGATGCGGAAGCCGCCACGGTGCACCCGCCACACCATCTCCTCCAGGAAGGAATAGCCCGACGCGCGGATCTCGAAGGGACGCGCGTTCTCGAGGACCTTGCGACTGTAGCAGCGGTAGCCCGAGGTACAGTCGCGCACCGGGAGCCGGAGCAGCACCCGGGTGTAGAAGTTCGCGAAACGTGAAAGCAGCCGGCGGTGGAGCTCCCAGTTGCGCACGCCTCCGCCCGGCACGTAGCGCGATCCGATCACGAGGTCGCACCGCTCCGCGGCGGCCAGCAGGCTCGGAAGCGCCGCCGGGTCGTGGCTGCGGTCGCAGTCCATGGTCACGATCCGGTCGAAGCCCCGGTCGAGGCCCCAGCGGAAGCCGGCCAGGTAGGCACTTCCCAGGCCCAGCTTGCCGGGGCGGCGCAGGAGGTGCAGACGCGGCTCGCTCCGCGCCGCATCCTCCACGAGGTCGCCGGTCCCATCGGGGCTCCCGTCGTCCACCACGAGCACCTCCACCGAGGGCTCGGCCGCGAAGAGTCCCTCGGCCACCACGAGCACGTTCTCGGCCTCGTTGTAGGTCGGGAGCACGACGAGCGTCCGCAAGGCCTCCTCCTAGGCGGCCCGCGCCACCGCGAACAGGCGGTTCTCGAGGCCGGTCGCGCGGGCCAGGAGGAAGAGCGTGCGCAGCAGCAGGCGCTTGGCCGGCTCGAGGTGGAGCCGGCGGAGGTCGGTGAGCTCCCGGCGAAGCTCCACGGCCTCGAGCCCCGCCCGGGCGAGCGCCCCCCGGAGTGTTTCCGGCGTGAAGTAGAGGAAGTGCTGCTCGATGTAGAACTTCTCGAGCGGGGCCCGGAGACGCCCGCCGGTCATCCGGTACAGGGGGCCCGCCACCGCCTCGAGGATGCTCCGCTGGTTCGGGGTCGAGAGCCCGACCACGCCGCCCGGGGCCAGGCGCCGGCGGACCTCGGCGAGCAGCGCCACGGGCTCGCGGGCGTGCTCCACGATGTCCCAGAGGGTGATGGCGTCGAAGCGCCGCCCGCCGAGGGGAAGCTCCGAGAACTCCCCCTGTGCCACCTCGAGTCCGAACTTGCTCCGGGCGTAGTCGAGCGCCTCCTCGCACTCGTCCACCCCGTAGGGCTCCCAGCCCCGCCGCCGCGCCACCTGCAGGAAGAGGCCGGTGCCGCAGCCGATGTCGAGGAGCCGCCCAGGGCGCACCCGGGCCTCGAGCCGGTCGAGCCAGCGCTCGTAGAGCTGCACGAGGGGGTTTCCCGCGTCGTCCTCGTAGCAGAAGCCGTAGTAGTCCCGCAGCTCGGGGACCGAGCCCTCGCCAGTGGTGTAGAGCTGCGCGAAGAGCTCACGGATCTCCGCCTCCGTGGGGAGCGGATGCTGGTACACCTGCCCGCAGCTCCCGCAGCGGTAGATGGAGAAGAGCGTGAGCTCGTAGAGCCGGCGCGCGTCCGCGGACCGGCAAACGAGGCAGCGAACGCGCTCGGCGGGGGCTTCCGACAACTTGCTGCTCCGCTCCCCCGGGCGGCGGCTGGAAGAGCTGCGCGCGCCCCGCACCGCGCCTCCACCCCGCGCAGCCGGATCCCTGCCCCGCGGGTAGACCCACCCCCCCACTAGGGGAGTGTCGCCAAG
>JALSIO010000277.1 GCA_026989995.1 Myxococcales bacterium | reverse complement strand
GCTGAGCCGATCTCCCAGCGGAGCGGTGGCCGCCCGCCCGCTCTCCTGTCGGGCGGGGCCGTGCAGCGGCGGGCCCTGCCACGTTCCCCCGCGGCACCCGATGCGGTTTCGGCGTCTGCGTCGCGCCGGGTGCCCGCGTTCCGCGTGTCTCCCGACGCTCCTTGGCCCCTTCGGGGATCCGCTTCCGTCCCTGTGACACTTTCCCCCCGTGCGGGCCACTCATGGGATGACGACGCCGCGCGGGAGCCCCGAGGGGATCCGCATCCGCGCGGCCCGGTGGAGGATTCCGATGCGCGTGTTCCTGGCCTTCCTGGCATCGCTCCTGCTCGCACTCCCCGCGAGCGCGCTGCTCGTCGACGTGGAGCCGGACAACAACCTCTTCCTCACGGCTCCCACCGGGATCGTCCGGCAGGCCACTCCCGTGGCCGACGTGGGCGTCTTCGAGCTGACCGAGTCCGACGTGGACTTCGTGAAGATCGAGGGCCTCGTCGCCGGCGACATCGTCAACATCATGACGACGCCCATGCTCGAGCCCTTCGACTTCCCCGACACCGATCTCGCCCTCGTCGACGCATTCGGTTTCGAGATCGCCTTCAACGACGACCTCGGCGACAGCCTCGGCTCGGCCCTGCAGGTGCTGATCGAGGAGGACGGCGACTACTTCGCCCGGGTGGCCGGCTTCGATCCCGAGTTCGACACCGGGCCCTACGCGCTCACCATCAGCATCGTCCCCATCCCCGAGCCGGGCACGGCCCTGCTGCTCGGCGGGGGCCTGCTGGCGGTGGCCGGTCTTCGCCGGCGCGCCCGCGCATAGCGCGCGAGGCGGCTCTCTTCGCGCGGCCCGGGCCCTCCCCCCGGGCCGGGCCCCCGGGCCGTTTCCGTTTGGGCCGCGAGGGGCGCGTCGCGCCGCCCTCGAGGCCCCCTTGGCGGCGTGTCTCCTCCTGTCTGCACGGTGCCCCCGACAACCGGTCGCCGCGGCCCCGGAGGCCGAGCTCGGTTCGCCGGGGCTCCGTCGCGGCGCCGGAACCCGTTTCGCGAGGTTCCGCGCGGTCGGCGGCCCACGCGGCCTCTCGGGGGAGCAGCGTCCGCCGCACATCCCTGACGCCGTGGGAGCCTCCCCACGTGGAATCCCTCCAGGTTCGGGTAGGTTGCCGCCCGGACTTGCCCATCGCCGATGGCGGGCCGATGAGGTGGGCAGCGCGCCCCGCCACGCGGGGCCGGGAGGAAACCATGCACCTGCGCCCCGTCCCCGCCGCGGCCCCCGTGCGAGCGGTCGCGGCTCCCACGGCCCTCGGCCTCATCGCCCTCGCGTTCGGGCTTCTCGTCCTCGCCGATCCGCCGGCCGCCCGGGCCCAGGATGCCCCCGCGGCCCCGGAAGAGGAGGCCACGGAGATCCCGCCCCGGGCCGAGCGCATCCGCGCGATTCCCTTCTTCACCTACGAGCGCGAAGGCGAGCGCAAGACGGCGCGCGTCCTCGACCTCTTCGTGCTGCGCCTTCTCGAGGTGGGCGGGGGTGAGCCCGACTACCGCCGACTCGCCGTCCTCGACACGCCCATCTTCCACGTCTTCCGCCACCGGAAGGACGGCGGCAACGCGGAGACCCGCTTCTTCGACGCCCACCTCTTCGCCCTCCTCCGCCACGAGCGCGAGGGCCCCGAGCGCAGCGCCTTCCACATCTTCAAGCTCCCCCTCGTGGGTTCGCTCTTCGCCCACGAACGCGAGCCCGGCATCGAGCGCTGGCGCTTCCTCTTCGCCTTCCGGCGGGAGGTGAAGCGGTAGGGTTCGCTTCTCGGAGGCTGCTCTCGCGGGGGCACTGTCCTTCGCCGCCGGATCCGCGGATTACCGCCATCCCCTCGCTGGGATAAGGTACGGCCGGTCGGGGCCGCAGGGGCGGCCGGAGGGCGCGGTGGCGGAGCGTGTGCGGATTCCTCGGGGTGACCTGGGTGCAGCCGCGGTGGCTCTCCTCGCCTTCCTCTTCCAGCTGCTCTTCTTCGACCGCTGGTTCTCGGCCATGGACGAGGGCCACATGCTCTACTTCGCCGAGCTGGTGCGCACCGGCGGCACCCTCTATCGGGATGCCGTGAGCTATCCGCTCCCCGGTTCGTTCTACCTCCTCGCCCTGATCTTCTCGCTCTTCGAGCCGTCGATCCTGGTGAGCCGCTGGGCCGTGGTCGCGGAGTTCTCCCTCTTCTGCGCCCTCGTGTTCGTCTGGATCCGTCGTCTTCTGCCGACGAGCTGGGCCTGGTTGGGTTTCGTCGGCCTTCTCCTCTACCGCGTCTGGAGTTTTCCGCACTGGCAGTTCTTCAGCTACTCCACCACCGCACTCCTCTTCCTCGTCACCGCGATGGGGATGCTCCTCCGGTTTCTCGACGGCGGCGCTCGGGGCTGGCTGCTGTCCTCCGGTGTCGTCTTCGGTGTGGGCGTCTTCTGCAAACAGGACTACGGAGCGGCGGCCCTGCTGGCGATCACGGCGACCCTGGCGCTCTGGGCCCGCTCCTCTCCCGCTCCCACGTGGCCCACCTTCCGCCGCGCCTACAGCGCCTTCCTGGGTCCCGCGGCACTCGTGGGGCTCGCGGCGGCCGTGCACTTCGCCTGGCAGGGCGTGCTCGGCGACGTGCTCCGGATGACCGTGGTGAATCACTTCGTGGGGATCGCGACCTTCGAATACCCCTCGTTCCCCGATCTGTGGCCGTTGTTGGACCAGGACCCGGAGCTCCGGGGGCGCCAGGGTCGCGAGCTCTACATGCCCGCCATCGCGATGACGGCCGGGTGGCCTCAACTCGAGCAGCTCTCCCTCTACCGCGAGACGGCCCTCTACGATCTGCTCTTGAAGTCCTTCTTCTTCGGGCCCTATGTCTTCGTGCCCGTCGCGGCGGTGCTCACCTGGATCTGGTGGCGGAGGCATCCCCGCTCGGGCGCCTGTTGGGCCGAGGTGCTGCTGACGTCCTTCGCCGCCGCGCTCGTCCTGCTGATTTCCCTCAATCGGCCCCAGGACTACCTCCACCTGGCCGTCCTCTACTGGCCGATGCTCTGCCTGGCCTTCGTCCATGTGGCTCGCCTCGGCCGCCGGCGCCCGGTCCTCGGTGGGGCGCTGCGGGGCGCGTGGATCGTCGCGCTGCTGGGCGTCGCCCTGGTGAGCGGGTACCTCCTCCGGGAACTCCGCCACCGCTACGACACCCCGCTCGATCTCCCCCGGTCCGGGATCCGGGTCAAGTCGGGCGAGGCGAAGGTGCTCGAGGAGGTCGTCGACTACGTCCGGAGTCGCACGCGCCCCGACGAGGCCGTGGCCGTTCTTCCCTATTTTCCCATCCTGCACTTTCTCGCCGAGCGGCGCGGCCCCCACCGCTCCGCCTACATCCTCTGGCCGTTCCCGGAGTTTCCCGATCGGGACGAACAGGTGGTGCGGGCCATGGAATCCCGCGGTGTCCGCTTGGTGATCTACAACCACACCCAGTTTCTGGCGCTCCCTCCTGTGCAAGCCTACGCGCCAGGCGTGTTCCGCTACCTCGTCGACCGCTTCGAGACGAAGCAAGTCTTCTCGCACGACTTCTACGGCTACTCGCTCGCCGCACTCGAGAGGGAGCATCGGTGCCCGTCCATCGGAATGCCGCTTCGGGATCCACAGCGCACACGGGTCTACCTCGACCGCCTCTGGCGCGACCCGGAATCCGTTCCAGAGGAGCGCCGCGGGGAGTTCGTCCGCTTCGAGAACTGGCCCTTCCGACCTGTCGTCGCCCTTCGTCCCGCGCCGGTGGCCTCTCGGACGGTCCTGGGTGTCGAGGTCGTTCCGCCGC
>JALSIO010000276.1 GCA_026989995.1 Myxococcales bacterium | reverse complement strand
TCCGCGTCTGCCTCGGGAGCCCGTCCCGGGCCACCGGTCGGTGGCCGCCCGCGGCGCTCCCGGCAGCGGGCCACCCCCTGAGGCCGGCATCCGCGGCCACCGCCGGAAGTTCCAGGATCGGTGGCCAGTTTCGAGATCACCCTCGGGGATCCCAGGAGACTTGGCCCACCAAATGGTCAGTTTTCTATCAATATCCCCGAGGGGTATCGATCTTTGGAACCTGATGGTCGCACAGCCTGAAGGTCTTGTCACGTCCGGTGTGGTTCAGGCTCCACCGGGCCGCGGCACACGGGCTCCGAGCCCGGCGACAGGGGGCGCGGGCCGGTGCCGGTCGACGATGCGAAGCGGCTGTGCGGCGACGGCCTGCCGGCCCCGGGCGACCAGCGCGAGGCGGGCAGGGCCGGAGGGGAAGTCATCCGGGACGTGGACGATCAGCGTGCGGCCGCCGGAACGGATCTCGGCGGGAAGGCGGGTCCCGCCGAGATGCACCTCCGCCGGGAAGGGCGGGCTCAGGTCGATCCGCACCGCCTGGCCGGGGGTGGCCTCGGCCGGTTGGAAGGTGAGGCCCACCCCGAGGGAGCCGGGTGCCTCGACCGGCGCGGGGGAGCGCACCGCTTCGGTGGCCCCGCGCGCGGGGGCGCCCGAGGGTCGGGCCACGACCGCGGCGAGCAGGCCGAGCGCCAGCCCCGCGGCCGCCAGGACCAGCGCCCTCGACGCCTCGCCGGACCCGGCACACCATTCCGCCGCGTCCTCGAGCTCGACGCGGCAGGCGGGCTCGCTCTCGGGGACGCGGCGCCGGCCTCGCGCCGCCAGCACGAGGAGCACGAGGCGGCGGAGAAGACGCGCGATCCGGCCCGCCCCGCGGGCACCCGCCGAGCCGGATCCGCCCCTGGCCGGCGGCTGCCCCGGGGGTCCATCCGGCGGGAGGCCGGGCCGGGTCGGGGCGGTCAGGGTCGCGAGCAGTCCGGCCGTCGCGACGACCGAGAGCGTGACCAGGGACATCCAGGGGAGATCGGACGTGGGTTCCATGGGGGCCTCCTGTGCACCCGCCGAGCCTGCCCCCGGTGCCGGGTATCGACCATGAACCACCTCACAGGGAGCCCGGGCCCGTGAAGCGCTTCACGGGGTTCGGAGGGATCCCCCGGGCTCCAGCGGGCTCATCCCCGGGCTCCGGCCGGCCGATAGAGCCGGGTGGACGGCCCGGCAGGTCGCCGGCGGAAGCCGGGATCGTGGTATGCTGCGTCCGGTCCGCGGCGCAGACCGTCGGGAGGCGAGAGGACCCGTGGAGCCGAGGCGGCCCGTGGAGAGACGGCCGGTGGAGACGCGGCCCGTGGAGGGCAGGTGGAACCGCGCGGAGACCCCGCGCCGCACGGGGCGGGCCGGTGCGGGCAGCCCTGCCGGCCGGGGCGGCCGGCGGCGGCCCGCAGCCCTCGCGGTGGCGCTCCTCCTCGGTGCGGCGCTCGGGGCCGGTCCCGCGGCGGCCTCGGACCACGACCCGGAGCGCGCTGGCCATCCGCTTCGCATGGTGGCCTACGCGCTCCACCCCGTCGGGGTCGCCTTCGACTACCTGGTGATGCGACCGGCCCACTGGCTCGTCCACCGCGAGCCATTTCGGACGCTCTTCGGCCATCGCGACTGACGTCGTCTTCGGATTTTTCTGCTGGCGGTCCCGGTAGATACCGGTATGCTTCTTGCATAGAGATCCGGGGTCTCCGACCCCGGTGCGCGTGGCCGGCACGGGCGGGAGGGTTCCGGGCCGGCCGGACGGCGAAGGGGGTGCGGGGTGCCGCAGGCGGGGGCGCCGGCGATCCGGGGTGGAGGACGGCCGGGCGGTTTCGGGCCCGATCGGGCGGGTCGTGTGCGGCTGCGCGCGGGGCGGCTCGCCGCGTCGTGCGCGCTGGTCCTCGGGGCCTTCGCCGCCACGGCTGCCGAGCCCCGGCTCGAGCTGATGCGGCTCACCTATGTGGCGAGCCGCGCCGGAACCGCCGAGCTCCTTCTCGAGGCGGAACGCGGCCGCTACGACCCCGCCGCCCGGGTGGTGGATCTCGAGTCGGTTCGGGTGATGGCCCTCGAGGGCGCGCAGAGCCCCGGCCTCGAGATGACGAGCGACTCCGCGCGGCTCTGGCTCGACACCAACGATTTTCGGGCCGAGGGCCGGGTTCGCGGTCGGACGGCCGACGGGCGCCGATTTCTCGCCTCCTGGGTGGCCTACGACCGCGCGCAGGGGCTGCTTCGGACCGACGCGCCCGTGACCCTCTACGACGGAGGCACCGCGCTGCGCGGTGGCGGATTCCGCTACACAGTGCGCACCGGTCGGCTGCGCCTGGTCGGTGGGGCGTCGGTCTCGAACCCGTGAGAGGTGGACCCGTGCGAAGCGTGCTCCTTCCTCCGGCCCTGGCGCTGGTCGCCGCCGCGGCCATGGCGGACGTGCCCGTGGACGAGGTGGCCCACGACGTGGCCATCGGCGTGGCCGGCTTCGCGCGACAGGCTCCGGCGGGCGTCGAGGTCCCGGACATCGCGCGCCTTCTGGTGGATCGGCTCTCGGAGCTGGGCGTTCGCCGGGTGCTCGGACCCGGGGAACTCCCCGAGCCGGGTTCCGCGGGCGAGCCCGCTCTCGAGGAGCTCCAAGCGGCGGCCGATGGGGGAGATCTGGACGTGGTGGTGGTCGGCAGCACCACGCGGGTGGGGCCCGACCTCAGCGTCGACCTGTCGGTGCGCCGGGCGGGCGATCTTTCGCCGGTGAGGGTGTTGGTGGCGGAAGTGGAACCCGGGGACGATCTCGGAGAGGTGGTGGGGCAGCTCGCGGAGGAGATTCTGGTGGCGGCAGAGCGGGTCGCGCTGGGGCTCGCTCCCGACGTTCCCGCAGCGGACGTGGCCGCGCACCATCCCGACCGTGCTCCCGGCCAGTCGCGGGAGCGCACGGCACCGCCGCTGCTCTCGCGCGCGGAGGGCCCCCTGCACATCGACTCCGACGAGCTCGAGATGGACGAGCAGCAGGGTGAGCGGCGCTTCGTCTTCCGCCGCAACGTCCACGTGCGACAGGGCGACATGACCCTCCGCTCCGACGTCCTCGAGGCCTTCTACCCCGCCGGACAGAGCCAGCCGGAACGCCTCGTGGCGACGGGGAACGTCGTGATCCGCCAGCAGGGGAAGCAGGTCGCCTGCGACCGGGCCACCTACCACCGCTCCGAGCAGCGCATGTTCTGCCGGGGGCACGCGGTCATGTCGGAGGGCGACGACGAGGTCCGGGGCGAGGAGATCGAGTTCCAGCTCGACACCGAGCGGCTCTTCGTGCGCGGCGGGGCCCGGGTGCGGGTCTCCGACGAGGACCAGCCGCCCGGGACGGGGGGCGGCCGATGAGCCCGCTGTCGCTCGTGGCCTCGGGGCTGACCCGGCGCTACGGCCGGCGCGAGGTGGTGCGCGCCGTGGACCTCATTCTCCGCGCGGGCGAGGTGGTCGGCCTGCTCGGCCCCAATGGCGCGGGCAAGACCACCACCTTCAACATGATCGTGGGCAGGATCCGACCGGACGCCGGCTCCGTGCAGCTCGGTGACGAGGACATCACCGACCTGCCCATGTACCGCCGCGCGCGGCTCGGCGTCACCTACCTCCCCCAGGAGCCATCGGTATTCCGGCGGCTCACGGTCTCCCAGAACGTCGAGGCGATTCTCGAGACGGTCGAACCCGACCGCACGGTGCGTCGGCAGCGTCTCGCCGAGCTCCTCGAGGAGCTCGGCCTCCGCGAGCGCGCGAACCTCCGTGCGGACCGCCTTTCGGGCGGCGAGCGCCGCCGGGTC
>JALSIO010000275.1 GCA_026989995.1 Myxococcales bacterium | reverse complement strand
GGTCTGCGAGGGTACCCGAAGGGGCGCGGGCGAGGCCCGCCCGCGGCCGGCTCGGGTTCCGGGATCGCCGGGCCCGCGCGGAGGCCGCGCGGGCCTCAGCCGGCGTCCGGCAGCGCGCCGGGGCGGAAGCGGATGGGAAGCGACGCGAACCCGCGCACGTTGCTCGAGTGGACCCGCCGGATCCCGCTCTCGTCGATCTCGAACTCCGGAAAGGCCTCGAGGGCGGTTTCCAGGCCCACCCGGGCCTCGAGGCGCGCCAGACGCGCACCGAGGCAGAAGTGGATGCCCTTGCCGAAGGAGAGGTGGCCGCTCGTGTCGCGCAGGATGTCGAAGCGATCCGGATCCGGAAAGGCCCGCTCGTCGCGGTTGGCCGAGCCCACCAGCAGCAGCACGCGGTCCCCCTCCCGGAGCTTCCCGCCGTGCAGCTCGAGGTCCCGGGTGAGGATGCGCCCCAGGATCTGGCTGGAGTTGTCGTAGCGGAGGGTCTCCTCCACCCACCGGGGAATGAGCGAGGGGTCGCGCTCCACGAGCGCCCGCTGCTCCGGGTTCTTCGCGATCCAGTAGAGGGCGTTTCCCAGCAGCTTGGTGGTGGTCTCGTTCCCGGCGATGATCATCAGGAAGAGGAAGGAGATCACGTCCCGGTCCGAGAGCCGTTCGCCGTCCACCTCGGCCTCGAGCAG
Source organism: Myxococcales bacterium (assembly GCA_026989995.1). Classification (GTDB taxonomy): domain Bacteria; phylum Myxococcota_A; class UBA9160; order UBA9160; family JALSIO01; genus JALSIO01. The sequence goes on along the minus strand of JALSIO010000275.1, from coordinate 3,118 downwards.
GGCCTCGACCAGCCCGCCCCGGGGCTGCCGGCGCCGCTCCTCGACCATCCGCGCGAAGTGCTGGATGAGCTTCGCCGAGGCCTCGAGGGCCTGGGGCGGGATGTGGGGCATCCCGTCCTCGCGGTGCACCACGAGGTCGGCCCAGGTCCGGAGCTGGTCCCGCTCCTCCTCGGGGACGCCGAGCATCTCGCTGATCACGTCCATGGGAAGCCGGGCCGAGAAGTCGGCGATGAAGTCGCAGGCGCCGTCCGGCGCCACCCGGGCGGCGTAGCGGCGGGCGAGCTCGCGGATCCGCGGCTCGAGCGCCTCCACGCGCTTGCCGGTGAAGGCGCGGGAGACGAGGGCCCGGAGCCGGTCGTGCCGGGGCGGGTCCATGGAGAGGAAGAAGGTGGTCTGCTCCGGGTCTCCGAACTCCGACTGCTCGAGCGACACCCCCGCCCGGTTGGAGAAGGTCTGCCAGTCCTGGAAGCCCCGGAGTACGTCGTCGTACCGCGAGAGCGCCCAGAAGCGCAGCTCCTCGTTCCAGTACGCCGGGGCCTCCTCCCGGAGCCACCGGTAGATCGGATAGGGGTCCTCGTGGAACTCGTAGGCGTAGGGGCTGAAGCTTCGCGTCACCGGTTCTCGCTCCTGCACGGGGCGGCTGGAAGGCACCTGCGGCGCCCGACGCCGGGCCCGTCCCGCCCCGGGGAAGGCCCCCGAGAGGGCTCACCCGGGCCCGGTCCTCGAAGCCCGGACGCGTCGCCGGTGCACCAGCCCGGCACGCCCGGGCGCCTGCTCAGGCCTCCCGGCCGGCCAAGGTCTCGTACCAGTCGAACTCCGCTCGCCGGACCCAGCCCGGCATCTTCGAGCCCTTCTTCATGCGCTCGAGCATGGGCGGGGCGAGCTGGCCGGCCTTCGCGAGCTCGCCGAACACGGCCGCGGCGTTGGCGTGGTCGAAGAAGTCGCGCTGCCAGCACCACTGGAAGTTCCCGGCGTAGCGGAACCAGGAGCCCCCCGTGCCGGCGATCTCGTAGGGCCGGCCCTCGGGATCCTTCACCGGGGCGATCTGGCGCCAGATGCCGATCACCTCTCCCTTCTGCTCGTCGATGAGGGTGCGCACGTAGGGGTAGACCCAGTGTTCGAGGCCCGCCATCTCCGTCCCGAACACCCAGTCGTGGATCTGCTGGCGACCCCGGGCGACGAACTCCCACCCGGGGCCGTTGTTCCAGGTGTAGAGGGCATCCTCGGTGTAGAAGGCCGACATCTTCGACCAGTCGCCCGTACGGCCGGCCTCGTCGTTGGCTGCCACGAAGCGGCGGACCATCTCCTCGAGCTCTTCGCGCGGAAAGGCGGGCATCCGTTCTCCTCGGGGTCGTTCGGGGTCAGGCCCCGGGTTCTCGCGGGGCTGCGCCCGGGGCGTTCCCGGGCGGCGCGGCTCCGCGCTCCGCCTCCTCCACCACCCGCAGCGCACCGGTCGGGCAGTGGCGCACCGCGGAGTCCACGCCCGGGCGCTGGTGCGCGGCGGGTTCCTCCACGAGCAGCCGCACCTGCAGGGCGTCCTCGTCGAGGGCGAAGACCTCCGGTGCCTCGTTCACGCAGACGCCGTGGCCCTGGCAGAGGTCGAGGTCCACCACCACCCGGCAGGGTCGCGTCGGGGTCGCGGCGTCGCCGGTGCCCGCGCGGACCGCGACCCGGCTCCGCGGCGCCGCGCGCTCGCGGAAGCGGATGCGGCAGGGCTGTCGCACGGCGACCACCATCTTCGAGTGGTCGTTGGCGTAGCTCTCCGGCGGCTGGGCGAGCTCGAAGTCGTAGCGCCGCAGCAGGATGGAGAAGATGGCCTTGAGCTGCATCATGGCGAAGGCGGCGCCCACGCAGCGGTGCCGGCCCGCGCCGAAGGGGATCCACGCGAAGGGCTGCTTGTCCTCCTCGCGGCCGGGTTCGTAGCGGCTCGGGTCGTAGCGCTCGGGCTCGGGAAAGTGCTCCGGCATCCGGTTCGAGACCGCCGGCGAGACCCCGACGGTGGTGCCCACCGGGATCCGGTAGCCCTCGCACCCGAAATCCCGGGCCACCACCCGGAGGAGCAGGATCAGCGGCGGGTGGAGCCGCAGCGTCTCCTTCAGGCAGGCCTCGAGCAGCGGGATCTCCCGAAGGGCCTGGTAGGAGACGTCGCGGCCGTCGGCGTAGAGGGTGTCGAGCTCCTCCCGCACCCGCGCCAGCCACTCGGGGTGCAGCAGCAGGTCGAGCAGCGCCCAGGAGCCGACCACCGAGGAGGTGTGGTGCCCGGCGAACATCATCGAGATGAACATGCCGGTGATCTGGTCGTCCGTGTAGCGGGGGCGCCCCGCGTCGTCGCGCAGGCGCCGGAGCACGTCGAAGAGGTCGCCGGGGTGGTCGCCCTCGCGCTCCCGCCGCGCGAAGATGGCGCCGAGGCGCGCCACGAGCGCCCTTCGGGCCCGGTCGCGCCGCCAGAAGGCCGGAAGCGGAAGGTAGGGGTTCACGTAGGCGAGCGCGTCCGTGCCGCGCTCGAGGTCCTTGAAGATGGGGACGAAGTCGGGCCCGATCTCCTCCCGGAAGCTCCGGCCCACGAGGGCCGAGGTCGAGGTGTAGAGGGTGAGCTCGGAGAAGAAGTCGAGGGCGTCGAAGGTGCCGGACGGGCCCCAGCCCGAGATCATCCGCTCCACCTCGGCGGCGATGGTCTCGGCGTGGCCGCGCATGTACCGGTCGCGCAGCGACTGGTTGCGCATGGCCTGCTTGCGCTGCTCCGGGGTCGCGTCGAAGACCACCCCGGGCCCGAAGATCGGCTTCATGAAGGGATAGGCGGCGGCCTGGTCGAGCTGCTCGTCCGGTGCCCGGAAGAAGGTCTCCTGGGCGCGCGCCCCGAAGAAGAGCACGAGGCGGTGGCCCGCGAGGTCGATGGTCCCGGCGGTTCCGCATGCCCGGTGCACCCGCTGCATGAGGCCGATCGGATCACGTCGCAGGGCGAGGAGGTGCCCGAGGAAGGGAAGCCGACCGGGAAGCATCGGGGGCAGCGAGCCGCCCGCGGGCCGTTCGGCCGCGTGGGTGAGCGCCTCGGTGGAGGTGGTCATGGGGCTCCCGCGGCTCCGCCTGCGCCCGGCACCGGCCGGCCGCAAGGGTACGC
>JALSIO010000274.1 GCA_026989995.1 Myxococcales bacterium | reverse complement strand
TCTCGGCGGTTTCGTGGGTGAAGCCGAGGAAGCGGAAGGGCTCGGGGGGGCGGGCGAGCTCGCGCACCCCGCGCTCGGTGACGTGGAAGACGTGGGAGTCCCCGACCGAGGCGGCGGCCAGCAGCCCCTCGGCGGGGCGCGCCAGGCAGAGGCTCAGCGTGGTGCGGGCGGGTCGGGTGCGCGCCTCGCCCGGGGCCCGCAGGATCGCATCGCCGGCCGCGGCGAGGACTTCGAGCGCGTTCTCGCGCCAGCCTGCGGCGTCCATCCCCTCTGCGGCACACCACGCCGGCCCGGAGAGCTCGGAAAGTGCCCGAAGGGCGATTTCCGAGCCCTCCTGCCCGCCGTGGCCGTCCGCCACCGCGAGCAGGATGCCCCGGGGACCCCGCACGAGAAGGGCCGCGTCTTCGTTCGGGTCGGTGTGGGCGTAGGTCTTGCGCGCGCCGCCGCGGGACAGCGCGATGGCCGCGGGGCCGAGCTGCTCGGCGGCCACCCGCGAGAGCTCGCGGTGTTCGCGCCCGAGGAGCAGCCGGTATTCGGCAGGCGCGGCACCCGGGCCCCACCGGTCGCCGGCTGGCATGGCTGTCTCCCGTCGGGCAGAGGGCACGGCACTCCTCCCTCCCCTCCTCGCCCCTCCTCGTCCGCGCGAGGCGGGCTTCGCCGCGGCTCGGCTCCGAATGCTGTGCTCGGGGCACCGCGCGGGGGCCGGCTAGTATACCGGCCGGGCGCGGCGGGGTGCGGCCCGTGGAGGGTCCGGTGGCGGCGTTGGAGGTGGTGCTGGTGGGCTGCGGGCTCCGCGGCCGCGGGGTATACGGCGGCTTCGCCCTCCGTCACCCCGATCGCATGCGGGTCGTCGCCCTCGCGGAGCCCGATCCGGTGCGCCGGCAGCGAACCGGCGACGAGCACGGCGTCGCCGAGGAGCTTCGATTCTCCCACTGGTCCGAGCTCTTCGATCGCCCGCGCCTCGCCCCGGCGGCGATCGTCGCGACGCCCGACCACGAGCACGTGGATCCCGCCCTGCGCGCCCTCGGGGCCGGCTACCACGTCCTGCTCGAGAAGCCCATCGCGCCGGATCCGGATGGCTGCCTGCGGGTGGTCGAGGCGGCGGAGCGGAACGGTCGGATCCTGCAGGTGGGCCACGTGCTCCGCTTCGCGCCCTTCTACGAGCGGGTCTTCGAGATGGTCCGCGGCGGAGAGCTCGGGGAGATCGTCCACCTCGAGCTCGCCGAGCGGGTGGCGGCCTGGCACTTCGCGCATTCCTTCGTCCGCGGGAAGTTCAGAAACCGGCGGACGGCCGCTCCCTTCGTGGTGGCGAAGTGCTGCCACGATCTCGATCTCCTGGTCTGGCTGGCCGGCCGGACCCCGGAGCGCGTGGCCTCCTTCGGCGGCCTCGGGCACTTCGCCTCGGCTTCGGCTCCTCCGGGCTCGCCCGAGCGCTGCACCGACGGCTGCCCCGCACAGCCCGGCTGCCCCCACGACGCCGTGGAGTTCTACCTCGGCGTCGGCGACGAGCTCGGGGGCATCTGGCCCTGGTCCGACCTCTCGCCCGATCCCGGCCGCGACGCGCGCCGGCGCGCCCTCGAACGGGGTCCGTACGGGCGCTGCGTATACCGCTGCGACAACGACCAGCCCGACCACCAGGTGGTGGCGGTCGAGTTCGCCGGTGGGCTCACCGGCTCGTTCTCGGTGCAGGGGCTGGCCGCGGAGGAGGAGCGCACGCTTCGCATCACCGGCAGCCGGGGCGAGCTGCGCGGGCGCCTCACCTCCGGCTCGCTCGAGCTGCGGCGTGCCGGGAGCCTCGCGGTGCACCGGGAGGAGCATCCCGGCTCGCCGATCGGCCATTTCGGCGGGGATGAGGGGCTCTGCCACCACTTCTGCGACAGCGTGAGCCGCGGAGCCGGGGCCGGAGACCGGGCCTCCGGCCGTGTGGCCCTCGAGGGGCACCTGCTCGGATACGCGGCGGAGCGCGCGCGGGACCGCGGCGGCGTGGTGGAGCTCGCGGCCTTTCGCGAGGAGCTCCCGGGGGGCGACCCGGTCCGGCGCTAGGGGGCGCGAAGCCGGCGGAAATCGCTGGGTCGGGCCTGCGGGGCGGAGTATGATGGGCCCGTGGCGGAGTCGAACGAAGGCCGGGCTCGCGACCGCCCGCCCGGAGACCGCGCGCGTCGCGCGGCCCGCGCCGGCGGGGCGGCTCGGCGGCGTGCGCTCGGGCTCCGGCTCGTGCACGAGATCGGGAACCTGCTCGCCGCGATCCGGCTCGAGAGCCACCTCATCGATGCCCCGGGCGGCGAGCTCCGCAGCACGCGCGAGCGCCTCGACGCGCTCGCCGTGGACGCCGGCGCCCTGCTCGCACAGATCCGCTCCATCCTCGGCGGCGCGGCGGCGAAGCCGCGCGTTTCGGCGGAGTCGATCCTGGCCTCGCTGGTGGGGGCCTTCGACGAACCGATGCGAGCCCGCCTCGACGTGGCGGCGCCCGCGGTGCAGGTGGCCGATGCCCGGCTCGCCGTGGACGCCGATGCCGCCTACCAGCTCCTGCTGATCCTCACGCGCCGGGCCCTGGAGGCCGCCGGGGAGGAGGGCCGTGTGGCCCTCTCGGTGGAACCGCGCCGCGGGCAGCTCGTCTTCGAGCTCGCCCTGCGCCGGGCGGGGCAATCCGCGCCGACGCTCCTCCCGCCCTCGCTCGAGGTGCTGCTCCCCGCAGTGGCCGAGGCCCTCGGCGGGCAGCTCGTCCTCCGCGCCGGGGCGGGGGGGGGCGCCGCGCGCCTCTCGCTGCCGCGGGATGGCGCCCGCGCCCGGATTCCGGATTCCGCGCCGGCCTCCGGCGGCGCCTGAAGGGGCCGCCGGAGCGCTCGATCGGGCCGGCCGCTCAGGCCGCTTCGCGCCGGGGTGCCTCCCGCTGCCGGTCGGGGCGCAGGACGTGGGCGGGTGGCTCCCGGATGTCCCACACCAGGCCCACCGCCGCGAGCGCCCGGAGGAGGTAGTAGGTGAGGTCGATCTCCCACCAGAAGAAGCCCTGGCGGGTGCTCGCCATGTAGTGGTGGTGGTTGTTGTGCCAGCCCTCGCCCATGGTGAGCAGCGCCAGCCAGAGGTTGTTCCGGCTCTCGTCGCCGGTGTCGTAGCGCTGGCTCCCGAAGCGGTGGGAAAGCGAGTTGATCGTGTAGGTGGAGTGCCAGAGCAGCACCGTCGAGATCGCGAAGCCCCAGAGCACCCCCGAGAAGCCGCCGATGGCGAAGAGCAGCACGGCGAGGGCTGCCGGCGGCACGAAGTGCCACTTGTTGAGCCACACGAGCTCGGGATAGCGCGCGAAGTCCGGGATCTTCTCCACCGGCGTCCGCTCCCAGCGCGGGTCCATGATCCAGCCCTGGTGCGCGTACCAGAAGCCCTTGCGGGGCGGGTGCACGTCCTCCTCGGTGTCGGAGAAGCGGTGGTGGATGCGGTGGAGGCCGGCCCACCAGAGCGGCCCCTTCTGGGTGGCGGTGCACCCGAGGACGGCCAGCACGAACTGGAAGGCCCGGCTCGTCCGGTAGGTCCGGTGGGAGAAGTACCGGTGGTAGCCGGCCGTGATGGCGAACATCCGGAGCCAGAAGGTGGTCGCGAGCAGCACCAGGTCCAGGGTCGAGACGCCCACCACGAAGGCCAGCAGGCAGGAGGCGTGGAGCCCCCAGTAGATCAGCGTGGGCAGCGCCGGGGCGCGGTGGTAGACGCCGTCCACCCGGGCGACTTCGGGAGCCGGCTTCGCGTCGCCCGGCGCGGCTGCCGGTGTGTCTCCCGGTGCGACACCGGAGGGGGCGGTCGGCGTGTCGGGCGTGGT
>JALSIO010000273.1 GCA_026989995.1 Myxococcales bacterium | reverse complement strand
CCCGGCGCCGCGTCGGGAGGGCGAGGCGGAGCAGCGGCCCCAGCCGCCCGGCCGCGGGCGCGAGCGCAAGCGCGTCCGGGAGGTGGTGAACCTCCGGGAGCAGGAGCAGATCGCCCGGCAGGTGACTTCCCGCGTGGCGCCGCGCCGCGCGGTCACCGTGGACCCGAGGACCGTGAGCTCGCCCCGCCGGCGCCGTCGGGATGCACCGACGCCCCGGCCGGCCGCGGCCGCGGCGCCGAAGCCCACGCGGCGCGTGGTGCGCGTCGAGGGTTCGATCACCGTGGCCGAGCTCGCGCGCCAGCTCGGCGCGAAGGCGGCGGAGGTCCAGGGCAAGCTGCTCGCACAGGGGACCCTCGCCCAGATCAACCAGGCGATCGACCTCGAGACCGCGGCCAAGGTGGCGAAGATCTACGGCTTCGAGGTCCAGGACGTCTCGTTCAAGGAGGACGCGTTCCTCGCACCGGAGCCCGAAGCGGTGGACGAGTCGAAGCTCGTGCCCCGGCCTCCGGTGATCACGGTGATGGGCCACGTGGACCACGGCAAGACCTCGCTGCTCGACGCCATCCGCAAGACCCGGGTGGTGGAGGGCGAGGCCGGCGGCATCACCCAGCACATCGGCGCCTACCAGGTACAGGTCGGCGACCACAAGCTCACCTTCATCGATACCCCGGGCCACGAGGCCTTCACGGAGATGCGCGCCCGCGGGGCACAGGTCACGGACCTCGTCGTGCTCGTGGTGGCCGCCAACGACGGGGTGATGCCCCAGACCATCGAAGCCATCTCCCACGCCCGGGACGCGGGGGTGCCGATCGTGGTGGCCGTCAACAAGGTGGACCTCCCCGACGCCAATCCCCAGCTCGTGCGCCAGCGTCTGATGGAACACGGCGTCGTGACCGAGGACTTCGGAGGCGACACCATCGCCGTGGACGTGTCGGCAACCCAGGGCCGGGGTATCGACCAGCTCCTCGAGATGCTCGCCCTGCAGGCGGAGGTCCTCGAGCTCAAGGCCAACCCGGAGGGCCGCGCCCACGGCGTCGTCCTCGAGGCCGAGCTCGATCGCGGCCGGGGGCCGGTAGCGACCGTGCTCGTGCGGAACGGCACGCTTCGCCGCGGCGACGTCGTGGTCTCCGGAACGGCCTACGGCCGGGTCCGGGCCATGCTCGACGACAGCGGACGGCAGGTGAAGGAGGCGGGCCCCTCCGCGCCCGTGCAGGTGGTCGGGCTCTCGGAAGTTCCGGACGTGGGCGAGCGCATCGACGTGGTGGAGAGCGAGCGCGTCGCCAAGCAGATCGTCGACAGCCGGCTCGAGGCCCGGAGGAAGGCCCCGGCCGAGGCGAAACCGCGGGTCAGCCTCGAGGAGCTTTTTGCCCGCGTGGATGAGGACGCCGGGCCGCGGGAGCTCAAGGTGGTGCTCAAGGCCGACGTGCGGGGCTCCTGCGAGGCGCTTCGGGAGGCACTGCTCAAGCTCTCCACCGACAAGGTCAAGGTGTCGGTGATCCACGAGGGCGTGGGCGCCATCGGCGAGAGCGACGTGATGCTCGCCAAGGCCAGTGGCGCCATCGTGATCGGATTCGGCGTGCGCCCCGACCCGGCCGCCCGCCGCTCGGCCGAGTCCCAGGGGGTCGACCTCCGCACCTACCGGGTGATCTACGAGGTGGTGGACGAGGTGAAGAAGGCCATGGCCGGCCTCCTCCCGCCCACCGTGAAGGAGAAGGTCCTCGGCCAGGCCGAAGTCCGGGAAATCTTCAACGTTCCGCGGGTGGGCACCATCGCGGGCTGCATGGTCACCGAGGGAGTGGTCCGCCGTGGCGCGCGCTGCCGCCTGCTCCGGGAGGGGGTGGTGGTCTACGACGGGCGCATCGGCTCGTTGCGTCGCTTCAAGGAGGACGTGCGCGAAGTCCAGAGCGGCTTCGAGTGCGGCATCGGCATCGAGAACTTCAACGACGTGAAGGTGGGTGATGTCATCGAGGTCTACGACCTCGAGGAGACGCCCGCCGAGCTCTGACCCGGATGGTCGTCGGAGCGGCCCTGGTCGATCTCCACGTCCACGGCTCGCAATCGCTGAAGCAGAAGCGCGGGGTGGTCCGGTCCATCGCCGGGCGTCTGCGCAACCGCTTCAACGTCTCCGTGGCGGAGGTCGGCGGGCAGGACACCTGGCAGCGTGCGGTGCTCGGCCTCACCGTGGCTGGCACCGAGGAGGGGGCCGTCCGCCGCCGCCTGCACCGGATGCTCGAGGCGGTGGAGGAGATGCACCTGGCCGAGGTCACCGGCTTCGACGTGGAGGTCCTGCTGCTCCCCTTCGAGGTCGGTGAGCTCGGCGACGAGGAGTCGGACCTTCCATGAGCCGGCGCACGGAGCGCATCGGAGAGCAGATCCGCGAGGAGGTGGCCCGGGCGCTTCGGCGCGACGTGGCGGACCCGCGGCTTCGGATGGTCACGCTCACCGGCGTGGACGTGGCGCCGGACCTGAGCCAGGCCCTGGTGTTCTGGAGCACGCTCGAGGACCGCAGTGATCTGCCGGCGGTGTCCGAGGTGGAGCGGGGCCTCGAGCGCGCCTCGGGCTACCTCCGGCGGGTGCTGGCCGGGCGGCTCGAGCTCAAGCGGATGCCGCGGCTCCTCTTCCGCCACGATCCCTCCCTGCAGAGGGCCGATCGCGTCCTCTCGGTACTTCGGGAGCTCGGCGATGACGAGAAGGAGTAGGCGGTCCCGCCGGGAGCAGCCCGGGCCGAGCGGCTTCCTGGTGGTGGACAAGCCCCCCGGCGTCACCTCGCACGACATGGTGGATGCCGCGCGGCGGTGGCTGGGCACCCGCCGGGTGGGGCACCTCGGAACCCTCGATCCCCGTGCCACCGGCGTGCTGCCGCTCGCGGTTCGCGATGCGACCAAGCTCGTCCCCTTCCTCTCGGATGCGGAGAAGACCTACCGGGGAACGATCCGGCTCGGCGTCGAGACCGACACCCTCGACGCGGCCGGGCGGGAGACCGCGCGCCACGAGGGGCCGCTGCCCGGCGAGGCGGAGGTGCGCCGGGCGATGGCGGGCTTCGTGGGCGAGGTCGAGCAGGTGCCGCCCATGTACAGCGCCGTGAAGCGCGCCGGGGTGCCCCTCTACAAGCTCGCGCGCCGGGGTCTCGAGGTGGAGCGCCCGCCCCGGCGGGTCCACGTGGGGCGCTTCGAACTCCTCGGCCTGCGGGGGGCCGATCTCGACATCGAGGTGGACTGCTCGGCGGGCACCTACGTGCGCGTGCTCGCCGCCGACCTCGGCCGTGCGCTCGGCTGCGGTGGCCACCTCCTCACCCTGCGGCGGGTGCGAAACGGCCCCTTCCTGGAGGAGCAGGCCCTTCCGCCGGAACGGCTCGAGGAGGAGGCGGCCGCGGGCAGGCTCGAGGCGAGGCTGGTCCCGCCGGCCGAACCCCTCGGCTTCCCCCGCGCGCACCTGACGCGCGAGGAGGCCGCGCGCGTCCGGCACGGGGGCGAGCTCCCGGCCGCCCGCCATGCCGCCGGGCGTCGGCCGGGGGTGCTCTTTGCGGCCCTCGATCCCGCGGGGAACCTGGTCGCCGTGATGGAGCTGCGGGCCGACCGCAAGCTGAAGCCGGTGCGGGTGGTCCAGCCGCTTGCCACCGGGGGTTGACTCTGGTACCAAGCGGCTCGCCTCGGGGGCGGGTGCCGGGTCCCGCCCCGCCGCCCGCGCGCCCCGGTGCCCGATCCGGGTGCGGGACGCCGGAGCGTGTCGGCGCCGCGGGGTGCCGCACGTGGAGCGGATGGGGAGATCCGGCGAGTCGGCTGGACGCCGGGTCCCGGGCGGCGCGCCGG
>JALSIO010000272.1 GCA_026989995.1 Myxococcales bacterium | reverse complement strand
CGAAGCGGCGGTGCGGGCCGGTGCGTCCTTTCCGCTGGAGTTCTCTGCCGCGCACCGGGAGTCGCTCCACTTCCGCGGCCCCCTGGTGAACGTCCTCGTGATGCTTCTGGCTTCGGTGGCCCACGATTCCCTGCAGCGGCGCTTCCTTCGCCGGGTGGAGGAGGCCCGCGGCGAGCTCGCGGCCAGCGAGCGGCGCTATGCGGACCTCGTGCGACACGCGCCACTCGGCATCGTCGCGTGCGACCCGGACGGCACAGTGCGTTTGGCCAATCCGCGGCTGCTGCGGCTGCTCGGCTCGCCCGCGGAGGACGTCGCCGGCACCGTGAACCTCTTCCGGCACCCGGGGCTGCAGCGGGCGGGCGTCTCGGTGCTCTTCCGCCGGGCGATGGCGGAGGGCCGGCCCTTCTCCGAGGAGGTCACCTATGATTCGCGCTGGGGGGTTCGCGTTTCCGCCCGTCTGCACCTCGCGCCCATCCGGGATTCCGACGGGCGGGTGAGTGGAGCCCAGGCGCTCGTGGAGGACATCTCCGAGGAGAGGCGCCTCGCGGCGGAGCGGAAGCGGGTGGAGGCGCGGATCCAGGAGGCCCAGCGCCTCGAGAGCCTGGGGCTCCTGGCGGCGGGCGTCGCGCACGACTTCAACAACCTGCTCACCCCGGTGCTGATCCACGCGGGTGCCCTGCGCGCGGAGCTGCCGGCCGATTCCCCCCTCGCGGGACCCCTCGAGCAGATCGAGCGGGCGGCCACCCGAGCCGGGGAGCTCACCGGCCAGCTGCTCGCCTACGCCGGCTCCCGGCCGGTGGATCCCGAGGCCGTCGACCTCTCCGGGCTGGTCCAGGAGATGACCGACCTGCTGCGCGCTGCCGTGCCGCCGCGGGTGGAGCTCCGGACCTCCCTCGATCCCGGGCTCGAGCCGGTCCGGGGCCAGCCCACGGCGCTCCGGCAGGTGGTGCTGAACCTCGTGACCAACGCCTGCGACGCGGTGGGCGAGGGGAGGCATGGGCGGGTCGAGGTCCGCGTCCGGCGGGTGGACCTCGAGCGGCCCCCGCCGGGCGTGGTGGGCGGGCAGGGTTTCGCCCCGGGCGGGTGGGTGGCGGTCGAGGTCGAGGACGACGGCTGCGGCATGGATCCCGCGACGCGGGCGCGCATCTTCGATCCCTTCTTCACCACCCGGGCGCGGGGTCGCGGGCTCGGGCTCGCCGCGGTCCTCGGGATCGTGCGCAGCCACGGTGGTTTCCTGGCCATCGAGAGCGAACCGGGGCGAGGGAGCGTCTTTCGGGTCTTCCTGCCCGCGGGCGGTTTCGGGGATCCCTCCCTGCGAGCCAGGGAGCGTCCCGGGCCGGCGAGGGCCCCCGCCGGCGCGGCAGTCCTCGTGGTGGACGACGACCCCGCGATTCTCGATGCCGCGGCGCGGGCGCTGCGCAGCGCGGGCTACGCGGTGTGGACGGCCCCGGACGGCCCGACGGCCCTCGAGCTCTTCCTCGAGCAGGCCGGGCGCTTCGACGGCGTGGTCCTCGATCTCACCATGCCGGGCATGGACGGCGGCGAAGTCCTCGCCGCCCTCCGGCGGTGGCGCCCCGGCGTGCCGGTGCTGCTCTCGAGCGGGTACGCGGCGCCCGAGCGGGTGCGCGCAGCCCTCGATCTCGGGGCCGGGGGCTTCCTCCCGAAGCCCTACTCGGCCGCAGATCTCGTCCGCTCGGTGGGGACCCTCATCTCGGGGGAGGGGAGGGCCTAGCGCCCCGGAACGCTCAGGCCTCCACGGTCCAGGTCTCGCCGCCTTCGAGCAGCGCCTCGAGCTGGCCCCGCCCGCGCTCCCGCACGGCGGCGTCCACCTGGGCCTCGAGGGCCTGTTCGTAGGTGGGGTGGGAGACTTCCCGGAAGATGCCGATGGGCAGCGGCATCCGGGGACGCTCCATGCTGGCGAGTGCGAAGGCGTAGGCGCGGTTCTCGCGGTGTTCGTCGTGGACCGCGACCCCGCGGGCGATGGGATCCTCCTCGTCGCCGAGCTCGACCACCGAGGGCACCCCCTGGTCGATGCGGATGCCGCGGCGCTGGCCCCGGATGCCGAAGACGAGCGGCTCCCCCTGCGCGAGGGTGACGGCGGTGAGCGCCCGGGTCTTTCGATCCTCGACCTCCTCCCACTCGTTGTCGTTGTAGACGGGGCAGTTCTGGAGGATCTCGACGAAGGAGGCGCCGCGGTGGGCGTAGGCACGGCGGAGCACCTCCTGGAGGTGCTTGGCATCGACGTCGACGGTGCGGGCGACGAAGGTCGCGCCCGCCGCCAGGGCGAGGGTGATCGGGTCGGCCGGGTAGTCGATGGAGCCCTGGGGCGTGGACTTCGTGCGCATGCCGGGACGGGAGGTGGGCGAGTACTGCCCTTTGGTGAGCCCGTAGACCCGGTTGTTGAAGAGCAGGATCTGCAGGTCGAGGTTGCGCCGCAGTGCGTGGATCAGGTGGTTGCCGCCGATCGACAGGCCGTCTCCGTCCCCGGTGACCACCCACACGGAGAGGTCCGGTCGGCTGAGCCGCACCCCGGTCGCCACCGCTGGGGCCCGCCCGTGGATGGTGTGGAAGCCGTAGGTATTCATGTAGTAGGGGAAGCGGCTCGAGCAGCCGATCCCCGAGATGAAGACCACCTTCTCCCGTGGCACGCCGAGCTCCGGCATCACCTTCTGCACGTTGCTCAGGATCGAGTAGTCCCCGCAGCCCGGGCACCAGCGCACATCCTGGTCGGAGACGAAGTCCTTGCGGTTGGGCTTCGGAGCGGCTTCGGCCATCAGGGAGTCTCCTCCGCGCCGAAAAGCGGCGGGATCGATCCGGGGGGCGGGGGGCCGGCGGCGAGCAGCGCCTCGATCCGCGCGCGGATCTCCGAGACCCGGAAGGGCTGCCCCTGCACCTTCGAGAGGCACTCGGCGGGGGCCAGGAATTCGGAGCGGATCAGTCGCGTGAGCTGGCCCCGGTTGAGCTCGGGAACGAGCACGCGATCGAATCCAGCGAGCACCTGGCCGAGGTTGGACGGGAAGGGGTTCAGGTGCCGCAGGTGTGCACAGCTGACGACCTGGCCGGCCGCCCGGACCTCCTCCACCGCCGTGAGGATGGCGCCGCGCGTGCTTCCCCAGCCGAGCACCAGAAGCTCCCCCCGCTCCGGCCCGTTCACCTCGACCGAGGGGATCTCCTCGGCGACCCGGGCCACCTTGGCCTCGCGCAGGCGCACCATCCGCTCGTGGTTCACCGGGTCGTAGGACACGTTCCCCGTGAGGTCCTGCTTCTCGAGGCCCCCGATCCGGTGCTCGAGGCCCGGGGTTCCGGGGATCGCCCAAGGGCGGGCCAGGGTCTCGGGATCCCGCGCGTAGGGCTGGAAGCCGGCTGCCTCCAGCGGATGCTCGATGCGTATCCGGGGCAGGGCCTTCACGTCGGGGATCCGCCAGGGCTCGGAACTGTTGGCGAGGTAGCTGTCGGAGAGGACCGCCACCGGCGTCATGAAGCGCACCGCGAGTCGGAAGGCCTCGATCACCGTGTGGAAGCAGTCCCCCGGCGAGTCCGGCGCGAGGACGGGGATGGGGCTGTCGGAGTTGCGACCGAAGAGGGTCAGCAGGAGATCCCCCTGCTCCGTCTTGGTCGGCATGCCCGTCGAAGGGCCCGCGCGCTGCACGTCGATCACGACCACCGGCAGCTCCGCCATCACGGCGAGATTCAGCGCCTCCTGCTTCAGGACCATGCCGGGGCCGCTCGTCGTGCACACCCCGAGGCTTCCGGCGAAGGAAGCCCCCACGGCGGCACACATGGCGGCGATCTCGTCCTCGGCCTGGAAGGTCTTC
>JALSIO010000271.1 GCA_026989995.1 Myxococcales bacterium | reverse complement strand
GCGTCACTACGTGCGCCGGGTGCTCGGCAGCCTGGCAGCCTACGAGCTCCTGTACCCGGAGCTCGCCTCCCGATGAGCTCGCGCCGGGGGGAGGCGGGGTTCGCGCTGCCCGCCGGCCGCCAGACCGACGTGGTGGGAATGGGGCAGATCTCGGCCGACCTCGTCGCACGCATGTCGGGCTTCCCGGCGCCGGGCCGCAAGCTCGACCTGGAATCCCTGGTGGAGCGGGCCGGGGGGCAGGTGGCCACGGCGGTGCTCGCCTGCGCCCGGCTGGGGCTTCGGGCGGCGCTCGTCGGGCGGGTCGGAGAGGACCCGGCTGCCACCACCGCGCTCGAGCCCCTTCGGCGGGCGGGTGTCGATCTCGGCGGTGTCGCCGCGGTGCCGGGCGCCGCCACCCGGCGGGCGATCGTGCTGGTGGAGTCGCGAACCGGAGAGCGCACCGTCTTGGCCCACCGGGACGGCCGGCTGGCTCTTCGTCCGTCCGATGTGCCGGAAGCGCCCATCCGGCAGGCGCGGGTCCTCCTGCTCGATGCGGAGGATCCGGGTGCGTCGCTGGCCGCGGCCCGGATCGCCCGGAGTGCGGGCACCGCGGTGGTGCTCGACGTCGACGCCCCACGCCCCGGGATCGACGAGCTCCTGCGCGTGGTGGACTTCCCGCTCGTCGGGCGTGCCTTCTCGGAGGCGCGCCACGGACCGCGAGCCGAGCAGGCGACCGTGGGCGACCTGCTCGCCCTCGGGGCACGGCTCGCCGCGGTCACCCTGGGCGAGGAGGGCGTCCTCGCAGGGTGGGATGGAGAGCGCCACCGGCTCCCGGCGTTCCGGGTCCCGGTGGTCGACACCACGGGGGCGGGCGACGCCTTCCACGCCGGCTTCGCGTGGGCGCTCTGCCGGGGGCTCCCGCCCCTCGAGGCCATCCACGCCGCGCAGGCGTGCGCGGCGCTGAACTGCCGCGCGGAGGGCGCGCAGGGGGGACTTCCGGACGCCGCCGAGCTCGAGCACTTTCTCGAGCGCCGGCGGGCGCCGGGGTAGGGCGCCCCGCCCCTTCACTCGAGGTCGAGGTCGTCCTCCTCGATGGCCTCCGTGTCGTCGAGGAGGGGCTCGTCCGCGATGTCGAGGCCGAGATCCGCCGTCTCGTCCTCGAGCGGGGCCACCTCCTCCTCGTCGTCGAGCAGCGCGATGCTCCGGGAAGCCTTACGGGGCGGCGGGGGCGGCGGGGGCGGCGGGGCTTCGACCGGCTTGGTCCGCTGGTCCGTCTGGCAGCGCGGGCAGATCGGCTCCGCTCGGTTGAGGTCGTAGAACTTCGCGCCGCACTGGTAACAGGCCCACTTGTTCCCGAGGGGCGATGCGGGATCGCCCACCTTGGTGGGGACTGCTCCGGAGGCGTGGGTGCGCGACCTGCTGCGGGCCGGGGCCTTGCGCGCCGTCCCGGCCGCGGCGCCCTCCGCCGGCCGTTTCTTCGCGGTGGCCTCCTGTCGGCCGGGCGAGCGCTCCGCCTTCGGAGCCGCCGATGCGGTCCGGGCCTTCGCCGGGGTGGCCTTCTTCGTCGCCTTCGCGCCGGTCTTCTTCTTCGTCTTCGGGGCGGTTGCCTTCCCGGTCGCCCGCGAGCTGGTCTTCTTCGCCGTCTTCTTCTTCGCGGTCTTGCGCGCCGCCGACGTCTTTGCCGTCGACGACTTTCGCGAGCCGGTGGCCTTCTTCCGGGGAGAAGCGGATCGGGTCCGACCCGTGCCCCCGGCCGCCCTGCCGGCGGAGCCGCTCCCGGTCTTGCGCCGGCTCGAAGTGCCGGTCGACGCCTTGCGGCCGGTGGTCTTCCTGGCGGTCATCGTCGCCCCCTCGGGCCGACGCGGATTCCCGCGCCGGCTTCCGCGATGCTCCGGATTCCGCGAGCCCTCAGGTCTTCCGGACCGTTGGCGAAGGCGTGGTCGATCTCGACCCAGAGCCCGGCCTCCAGCTCCTCGATTCCGGCCTCCCGCAGCCACCGGCGGTAGAGCCGGTCGAGGGCCTCCCGGGCGGTCTGGGGGGAGTCCGCCCCGGTCGCGTTCTTCACGGGTGCGTACTCCTCCTCCCGGTTCGCCTCGACCACCCTCGCGCGCGAGGCGGCCGGGAGGGCATCGAAGACGAAGCGCTCGAACTTGAGCCCGGTGGGCTCGTCGGGCTCGACCCGGCGCCCCTCGGGGTCGACATAGGGGATCTTCTTGGCGGATGCGTGGTAGGGGAGCAGCTCGTCTGCCCGCTCGGCCACTCGCTCGATGAACGCGAGGTCGAAAATGTGCACCGCAATGTTGCCCGCCCAGAAGAGCAGGTCCCCCGCGGGAGTCCGGGCGTGGCGATATCGGTCCTCGAGCTCGGTGTATTCCACGATTCCAAGCCGCCCGTCGACGAGGGCGACCACACCCATCTTCTCGTCCGGGTCCCGCTTCGGAACGACCTTGCACGACATTTCGGCCGCGACCTCCGCGTGCAGACCGAGGTAGGCCGGATCCTCGATCCGGACGAGTGGGTTGTCCACCTGGTAGTAGAAGAGCGTATCCACACCGCGGGCCCGCATGTCGGCCACCGCTCCGGAGTCGACGAGTGCGGGGATCGACCCCCCGTGGCCGTTCGGACTCTCGAAGATGCGGTCGGGCGCTTCGAGAATGAGGCGTCCCTCGAAATCGACTGCTGGAACTGTCGGCTGTTCAAAGAAGAATACGTCCTTGCGAGACAGCTCGAAGTATTCGTTGGACTCGAAGAATTGCTTCGTCTCTCGATCGGTTGCGGGACTGGTCATGATGTACCAGGGGATTGATCGACCGTACCGCCTCGTCATGGCTCGGATCTTCTGGGCCTGAGCCTGGAACAGGCTCCGGCCGGAGACGGGCCCGATGGGGAAGGTCCCCTTCGGCCCCGAGAAGCCGAGGCGGGTGCCCTGGCCTCCGGCCACGACCATCACGGCGACGCGGCCGGCCGCCAGGAGATCCGATCCGAGCCGGGCCGCCCGCTCGAACGTCTCCGGCGATCCCCCGTGGGCCGGAAGCCGCACGATGTCGGCCGGCTCGAGGTGCCGGCGCCCGGGGCGGGCCAGCTCGCGCGTCGCTGCGAAGCGCCGTTCGAGGGCGTCGAGGTCGATCCGCGCCGCCTGCGCCAGCAGGCGGACCTGCCGCGCAGGATCGAGCCGGTCCCAGAAGCGGAACACGTGCTCCTGGCCGTGCTCGGCGAAGCGGCGGTGGATTTCGTCGAAGCTTGCGAGGTCGGCGACGGCTTCCACGCGAGTCCTGCGGGGGTTGCGGCGGCTATTAGCACACCGTCGATCCGGTGGGAACGCCTCGGTCCGCGTGGCTGAAAACCCGGATCACGCGGCGGTGGCGGCGCGCGCCGGGCACCCCGGTTGCCAGTGGGCGGCGGCGCCGGGGCAGGGCCTTGACTTGTCATAATGTTTCTTATCGGACATTAAGGATCCGGAAGAAGGGGTGCCCGACACGCGTCCGCCTCGAAGGCACCCGAACCCCGCCCGGGCCCCGATGTTCGAGTCGGAAGACGCACGGCAGGACCCCCGCGGGATCGACCCCAGCCGGGCCGCCGTGCCGCGGGCCGGCCCGTGCCGCCGCTCGCCTTCGCCTAGGGATTGGCCTGGGTGTTGTCCGCGCCGGCCGAGCCCCCGCCGGCGACGAGGAGCTCCTCGAGGGGTTCGCGCACGTGGGCCGGAAGGCTCAGGTCGGGGGCCTCGTTCCGGACCCGCTCGTAGAGCGCCCGGGCCCGCTCCGGGTCCCCGGCCTGGAGCGCGGTGCGGGCCGCGTCTGCCAGCGCTCGGTAGCGGAGGGGAAAGGCCTCCACCTCGGCAGCCGCTTCATGCGCAC
>JALSIO010000270.1 GCA_026989995.1 Myxococcales bacterium | reverse complement strand
GGGTGAAGAAGTCGCTGGGGAAGGGGTACAGGCAGTGCTGGGGATCGAGCACGTCGCAGCGCCCCGCGAGGCTCGCGTCGAGGCCCGGCACGAAGGAGAAGGTGGAGGAGGCGACCGCCTCCGCGCGGCCGTCGCCGTCGGCATCCACGGAGACGAAGAGCACGTGGCGCCCTTCGCCCAACAGGCCCGAGGGCCCCGCCAGCGGCGCGAGGGTGGCCCGCGCCCGGTCTGCCTCGACCTCCACCACGGAATCGAGCTCGAGCAGTGCCGCCGGCGGCCGGTCGAGGTCGCGGAGCAGACGCAGGTGCACTCGGCCCGCGGGCCCGAGGGGCGAGCCGAGGTCCACCTCCACCCGGAGCTCGGTGGCGTCGCCGGGGAGCTGGGTGCCGTCCGCCGGCGAGAGGATCACGGGCCTGGGCACGCAGGAGCACAGCAGTGCGCCGAGCACGGCCGCGGCGACGGCGTCCCGCCGGGATCGGCTCGCGCGGGCGCCGGCTCCTGTGCCGGCGGGACTCGGGTGGCGCCTCACCGGGAACTCCCCCTCCGGCGGGCCATGGCGAGTCCGGCGCAGCCGAGGGCCAGGAGGAGAGCGGCGCCCGGCTCCGGAACGGGCTGGACCACCAGCGTGTCCGCGAAGAAGGTGCTGCCGAGGTCGAAGGTCTCGAAGCAGAGGCCGAGCCCGCACGGCACCTGGTCCGCGGCCTGGAGCACGAGGCGGTCGATCCGCTCTCCCTCGACGACGAGGTGATCCTCATGGCGCCCCGAATCTCCGCGCTGCTCCGCGTCCGAGAAGTCGAGGGCGACGAGGACGTCGCCCCGCCACGCCTCGAGGAGGACGGTGTGGTCGCCCTCGCCGGAGACGTGGGGCAGCCCCACGACATCGATCTCCGCCCGCAGCACCGGAAGGGAGAAGTCGATCTGGAGGGCGGGGGCCAGGGCGTTGAGGAGCCCGCGGTCGCCGGTGGTGGCGAAGCCGGCGGTGTCCAGCGAGGTGGCGGTGGCGAGGTCGGCCTCGGAGATCACCAGCGCCGGCCCGAAATCCACGCCGGCCGGCGCGGGCGCGTCGGCCACGTCCGAGAGGGAAGGCGTGTCCGGACCGTCGAAGCCGATCACCAGGGCGGCCGCCGGAGGCGCCGGGAGGATGGCCGCCAGGAGCCACGGGACCAGAAGCCGCAGCCCGGCAGCAGCCGGGCCGCAGCCGGGAGCGAACGCGGGAGGGGTGTGCGAGGTCATGGGGTCCTCCGGGATCTTCGATCCGGCTGTCCGGGAAGTGGTCCGTCGGGGGGCGGCGTGTCAGCCGCCGCGTCGGCCAGGTGCCGGCTCCGTGCCAGCCGGCGGAGCTCGAGCTGCGCGAGGCGGGCGATCTGTCCCCGTCGACCCGGGCCCCGGGCCCGCGCGAGCTCCCGGAGCGCGGCCTCGGCCTCCGGGCCGCCCATGCCGCCGAGGGCCCGAACCGCCGCCCGCGCGAGGGCGGGCTCCCCGTCCCGGCCCACGCGGGCCAGTTCGGGGACGGCGGCGCGGTGCCAGGGCCGGCCGAGGGCCGCGGCACACCGCATCCGCAACGCGCCGGACTCCGGCCGGCGCACGCAGGCGGCCAGCCACGACGTGGCGGCCGGCTCCCGGAGGACCCCGGCGGCCTGGGCCAGCGCGCGGAGGTCGGCGGGGTCGCGGGCCGCGCGCTCGAGGGCCCGGAACCGCGCTCCGGTCCCGCCGCCGGCGTGTTCCGCGAGCAGCGCGAGCAGGATCGCCCGCTGCGCGACGGGCAGGTCCGGCGCGTCGACCGTCTCGAGAAAGGGAGCCGCCGCCCGGCTTCCCTCGGCCCCCGGCGGGAAGAGCCGCGCCCGGAGATCGGGGACGAGAAGCTGCGCGAGGGCGTCGCGGCGGAGCACGGGCGCCCGGGCGCGGAGCCCGGCGAGCAGAAGCTCCCGGTGCGCCGCGGATGGCAGACCCCGTGCCGCGGCCGCCGCCACCGCGCGGATGTGGGCCTCCACCTCCTCGGCCCAGGCCGGTTCCAACACGAAGGGGTGCCCCGCGTCCTGGACCAGCAGGTAGGTGAATCGGCCCGGGTTCCGGCTGCCGGCGACGCGCTGGAGGAAGAGGACGGCCCGGTCGCCCGGGCGGTATGCCGGCGCGGCGTCGTGGGGGAGCACGTCGAGCTCCCGCTCCTCCGGGAGCGACCCGGCGAGGGGGCGGAGCAGGCGCACCCGGTAGGACTCCCGGGGCGTCCGGCGGCCGGACTCCGGGTCGACGCCCAGGGGGCGCTCGATGCGCGCGACGGCGACGAGGTCGGATGCCGCGAGCAGTGCGGGCAGGTCCTGGCGCATCACCAGGAGATGGGCCCCCGCGCCTCCGGCCGCCAGCAGGGCGCAGCCGGCGGCGCTCGCCGCGAGGCGCCTCGCCCTACGGGTTCGCATCCCGGATCAGATCGAGCAGCGCGCCCTGGAGGATCGGGTCGGAGTCGGGCCCGATGTGGTTCTGGAAGACGGTGTTGCACATGCCCACCTCCCGCGCCTGGGCCTGATAGACCGGGAAGAAGGGGCAGTCCTCGAGCTCGGAGAAGAGGAAGGCCGCGCAGATGGCGCAGCCGGGGTTGAACTTCTCCCGGGGCATCTGGTACCCGATCTCGTCGTTTCCCAGGCCGATCAAGAATCGGTGTCAGGCGCGGTGCATGGCGTCCCGGTAGGCGTTGCCGATCTGCGGGTCGAGCTCGTTGGGGGTCACCGCGAGCTGCGCCGGTCCGAGGGTCAGGAGCTGGACCTCGGTCTCCACCAGCAGGGCTCCGCTCTCCGGGTCCCGCAGGAGTGGGCGGCGTCCGAAGACGCCGAAGGTGGCCAGGGCTCCGAACAGCGGGTTCTGGACCTCGATGTGCAGGACCGGGCTCCGGCGCACCTCGAGGGGGAGGTCGGAGAGCCAGTCCCCCTCGGCGTCGAGGGCCTCGGCCGCGCGCTCGGCGAGCAGGCGCCCCATCTCGGCGGCGAAGGCGAAGGTCCGGCGGGGAAGTTCGCGGCCGGGACTGGCCGGATCCGCCAGGGAGACGTCCAGCGGGCCCTGGAGCACGCCGAGGTCCGCGCTCAGGTAGAGGGCGATGCCGCCGTATCGCGCCTCGAGGGCCTCGCGGGCGAAGTGGGGGAAGTCGGAGGTGATGCGCCGGTTCTCGGAGCCGAGGGACTCCGGGTGGCTCGCGAAGTTGATGGCGGTGACCAGGATCTCCCCCGTCGCGCGGTCCCGGATCTGCAGCGAGGGGACGGTCGGGTTCAGGATCGGGCCGGGATCCCCCTGGACGTCGAGGCCGGAGCCCGGGTCCTCCACGAAGGAGAGCCCCTCCAGGAACTCCGCCGGGATGTGCATGGGCTCGAGCACCACGCCGTCGGCGACGAGGTCGGGCCAGGGTGGCAGCGAGGTGCCCACCGTGGATCCGGTGGCGAAGCGGATCTCCGCGGGGACCAGGCGGTCGTCGGCCTCCTCGATGCAGGCGGCGGCCTGTCGGTTGACGAAGTCCAGATAGGCCGGGTCGACCCCCGTGAAGCCGGTGGCGGGCCCCCAGAGTCCGAGGGTGTCCGGTCCCTCGTGGTTGTGCGTGCTCGCGACGGTGATGGAGTCGAAGCCCCGGGACGGATCCACCAGGGCCCGGATGGTCTGGACCTCGTTGTAGAAGTAGCCGATCACGTCCAGGGCCACGACGGCGATCTTGGTCCCACGGCTCTCGAGCACGAAGCCTCGCGCCGTGATGGCGTCATGGGGTGGGCCGTCCGGAGTCCGGTTGTTCCCGAAGCCCGCGAGGAAGACCGGCTCGGAGTGGTTGACCCCCACGACCGGCGTGATGTCCCGGAGGCAGCCGGCCGCC
>JALSIO010000269.1 GCA_026989995.1 Myxococcales bacterium | reverse complement strand
CGTGAGATCTGGTCCTATGGATCGGGGTACGGGGGCAATGCCCTGCTCGGGAAGAAGTGCTTCGCCCTTCGCATTGCCTCGGTGATGGCCCGGGACGAGGGCTGGCTCGCCGAGCACATGTTGATCCTGAAGCTCACCAACCCCGAAGGGCGTGTCCGCTACATCGCGGGTGCCTTTCCGAGTGCCTGTGGCAAGACGAATCTCGCCATGATCACACCCACCATCCCGGGCTGGAAGGCGGAGTGCATCGGGGATGACATCGCCTGGATGAAGTTCCACCACGACGGCCGCCTCTACGCCATCAACCCCGAGGCGGGCTTCTTCGGGGTCGCACCGGGCACGAGCATGAAATCCAACCCCAACGCCATGCGGACCCTCGAGCGGAACTGCATCTTCACCAACGTGGCGCTCACGCCCGAGGGCGACGTGTGGTGGGAGGGCATGACCGACGAGCCGCCGCCCCACCTCGAGGACTGGCGGGGGGACCCGTGGACCCCCGATTCCATGACCCCCGCGGCGCACCCCAACGCGCGGTTCACGGCGCCGGCGCGGCAGTGTCCGGTGATCGCGCCCGAGTGGGAGGATCCGCGGGGCGTGCCGATCAGCGCCATCCTCGTGGGCGGACGCCGGGCTACCGTCGTCCCCCTCGTGAACGAGGCACGGGACTGGACCCACGGCACCTTCCTCGGGTCCATCATCGGCAGCGAGAAGACGGCCGCCGCCGCCGGCACCATCGGCGAGCTGCGCCGGGATCCGATGGCCATGCTCCCCTTCTGCGGATACAACATGGCCGATTACTGGCGGCACTGGATCGAGCTGGGCCGACGCGAGGGCGCCCGGATGCCACGGGTCTACTACGTGAACTGGTTCCGCAGGAACGAGGCCGGGGAATTCCTCTGGCCCGGCTTCGGCGAGAACAGCCGGGTGCTCAAGTGGATCTTCGAGCGCTGCGACGGCACCGCCAAGGGCGTCGAGACTCCGATCGGGATCCTGCCCACCCATGACGCCATCGACTTCTCCGGCCTCGACCTCGACCCGGAGGACATCCGGGTGCTCCTCGGTGTGGATGTCCGCGGCTGGCTGCACGAGATTCCGATGATTCGCGAGCACTACGCCCGCTTCGGGGACCGGCTGCCCCGGGAGCTCGCCGAGGAGCTCGACGACCTCGAGCAGAGGCTGCGGGTCCTGCTCTAGGACGTGGCCGAGATCTCCTTCGGCCGGGCCCTCGGCCGGGTCGCCGAGCGGGAACCGGATCGCCGCTCCCTCATCGTGGAGGACCGGGTCGTTCGCGCCGCGGAGCTGGAGGCGGCCGCCAACCGGCTCGCGCGGGCCTACCGCGAGCTCGGCGTCGGCGTGGGCGATCGGGTCACCATCGCGCTTCCCAACGGCGTCGAGCACGTGCTCGCCTGCCTCGCGTGCTGGAAGCTCGGTGCGGTTCCGAATCCGATCTCCGCGCAGCTGCCCGAACGGGAGCGCCGCGAGCTGGTGGCGCTCGCCGATCCGAAGCTCGTGGTGGGCGTGCCGGAGGGGAGCTACCCGGGACGGCGCTGCCTGCCCGAGGGGCGCGAGGGCCTCGGCGGGGATCCGAGCCGCTCCGCGGAGCCCCTTCCCGACCGAGTCTCGCCCCATGCCCAGGCGCTGCCCTCGGGCGGGAGCACCGGGCGGCCGAAGCTGATCCTCGACGCACGCCCCGGCGTCCTCGACCCGGAGCAGCCCTTCTACGGCATCCGCGCGGGGAGCCGGGTGCTGGTTCCCGGCCCCCTCTTCCACGCCGGTCCCTTCCTGAACACCCGGCACGCGCTGCTCCGCGGGGGCACGGTGGTGCTCATGCGGCGCTTCGACCCCCTGCGCGCGCTCGAGCTCCTCGAGACCCACCGCATCGAGTGGGTGAACATGGTGCCCACCATGCTGCAGCGGATCTGGAGGCTGCCCCGGGAGGTGCGGGAGCGCTTCGACCTCGGATCCCTCGAGCGGCTCATGGTGAGCGGCGCGGCCTGCCCGGTGTGGCTCAAGCGCGCCTTCATCGACTGGCTCGGGCCCGAGCGGGTCTGGGAGGCCTACGGCGGCTCGGAACGGATCGGTGGCACCGTGATCTCGGGAACGGAGTGGCTCGAGCGGCCGGGCTCGGTCGGCCGCCCCTCCGACGGGGGCCGGGTCCGGATCCTGGACGCCGAAGGGCGCGACCTGCCGCCGGGCGAGGTCGGGGAGGTCTACTTCCGACCGCCCGCGGGCCCGGGTTCCACCTACCGCTACATCGGGGCCGAGGGGAAGGCGACGCCCGACGGCTGGGAGACCCTCGGCGATCTCGGCTGGGTGGATTCGGACGGCTACCTCTACCTGGCCGACCGCAGGACGGACCTGATCGTCACCGGGGGCGAGAACGTCTACCCGGCCGAGGTCGAGGCGGCGATCGACGAGCATCCGGCGGTGCTCTCGAGCGCGGTGATCGGCCTTCCGGACGACGACCTCGGCCAACGGGTCCACGCCATCGTGGAGGTGCGGGGAGAGCTCGACGAGCAGGCCCTCCGGGCGCATCTCCGCGAGCGGCTCGCCCGGATCAAGATCCCGCGGAGCTTCGAGTTCACCGACCGCCCGCTGCGCGACGACGCCGGAAAGGTTCGTCGCTCCGCGCTCCGCGAGGCGCGGCTCGGAAGGACGGGCCTCCCGGGCTAGAGTTCGCGCCTACGCAGCCCGTGCGGGGCGAAGGGGAGGCCCCGCGGGCTTGCCGCGGTGTGGCCCGGCCTCGGGCTCAGGAGGCCTCCGGGCCGTCGGCCTCGGCGGGTGCGGGCGCGGCTTCGGGAGCGACGGCTTCGTCGGCCTCGGCCGTGGGTTCGAGATCGTCGTCCGGTGGCTTCGGCCCCGGAGTCTCGCCGGGAGCGGGCAGTGGGGGGACGTCGAGGGCGATCCCGCGGGCCACGTCCTCGAGCATGAGCGCCACCATTCTCGCCTTGTGCTCGTCCATGTGGGGCTCGTCCCGGAAGGCCTCGAGCGGGAAGGCCTCGGTCACCCAGGTCCCCGGATGGTCGGGCAGGCGTTCGCGATCGGGCCAGGAACCGTCGAGGAAGCGATAGCCCCGGAGCTGCGCCACGGTGTAGGGACCGGGGCGGCCGGCGTCGCGGAGCACCTTGCCGTAGATCTCGAGGGGCACCACGCCCGGACCGCGCGGGAGGTGGCCCTTGAAGGTCGCGAAGGCCACGGGTTCCCCCCGGGCGTCGTAGAGGTTCGCGTCGAAGCGGTAGAAGCCCTCGGTGCGGACGACGACGCCGGCTTCGAGCAGGAGATTCCCGTCCACGACGCGGCTCCCGACCTCGCCGGTGAGCTCCGCCGGAATGCGTGTTCTCGGGGTGGTGTAGATCCGGAGGCTTTCCCCGGCGGGTGCCTTCCCGCCGTAGTCGAACCGGACCCGCAGCAGCACCGGTCCGAAATGGTCGCCGAAGCGCGAGAGGTCGAGCTCGGCCACGAGGCCGTCCCCGGCGGGTCGGAAGTGGAGGGGCGCCGAAGGCCCCTCCGGGCCGGACCGCCCCTCGGCGAGGGCCTCCGCCTCGAGGACCTCCACCTCCACCGGCTCCCCGGCGCGCCGGACCCGGAGGCTCGCGTGGACCACCTCGGACCCCGTGTAGTAGAAGCGGTCCGCCGTGAACAGCGCCTCGACGATCGCGTCGGGGTCGTGGTCGAGGGAGTCGGGGATCGGGCGGAAGCGCTCGTGGCGGCGGTTGGGTGCGAGCAGGTCCTCGTGGGCCCGGGTGAGGCGCCCCGAGGTGGGGGGATAGGGATGGGCCTCGAGATAGCGCCGGATCGGCTCCGGGAGCTCTTCTGGCGCGGGAACCAGCGGGCGCGGCCGGGGGGGT
>JALSIO010000268.1 GCA_026989995.1 Myxococcales bacterium | reverse complement strand
ATCTGTGGGCTTCCCCCCTGGCCCCCTCGGGCGTTCAGGCCCGCGAACCCCCGCCCCCGGGCGTGAGGTCCTCGCGAGCGGCCTGCTCCCCGTGGAGGCGCGCGGCGTCCCGGTCGCCGCGCGCCTCCGCCGCCCACGCGAGAGCTCGCGCGACGGGACCGAGATAGAGCATCCCGGTCGCGACCTGCACGTGGCGACCGGCGATGGGAAGAAGCTCGGGCTCGACGGCGGCAGCGAGCTCGGCGTCCTTCAGCGCCCGCGCGAGATCGGCGGCAAACCAGAGCTTGGTCGTGAAGGTGAAGTCGCGACGCAGGCGACGGACACCGCCGTGGCGCAGCGGCTCGACGTGCCGGGACGCGGCACCGGCATCGCCCGTGCGGGCCCGCTGGGCCGCCCAGGCGAGCGACCACGGCGCGTCGGGATAGGCCGAGGCCAGCTCGCGCATCGCGGGCTCGAGCTCGTCGAGGCGTCCCTGGGCCCTGCGAACGCCGTAGAGCTGCACGGCGTACCAGTTGACGGACAGCGCATAGCCGGCGCGCTGCCCGAGAGCCCGCGCCTCCGCGAGAGCGGCCTCGGCTCGATCGACCGTTCCGGCGAGGAGGTGCACCAGGACGCGGTAGTGGGCCTCGTGCCACTCGAGAAGCAGTCGCCGGCCGCGGCGGGCGAAGGACCGATAGGCTTCGACCTCGTCCAGGAGCCCCTCGCGGTCACCCCGCTCGAGCGAGGCGGCGATCCGGGAGACCCGGGCGACGTGCTCGAGCTCCACGTTCCCCAGGCGGACCGCGAGGTCGAGGAGCTCGGCCGCGCCTTCCTCACGTGCCTCGAGGTTGTCGGGAGCCCAGGTGTACCAGTGATGCGCGCGAAGGGCGTGGGCGAGCGCAGCGGGATCCCCGAGCGACCGGGCGCGTGCCACCGCCCGGCCGGCGAGGCGCGCGCCGCGCTCAAGGGAAGGCGTGTAGTAGAACGACTCCGCAAGCCGCGCGAGCAGGCGGCAGCCGAGCGCCCCCGCCTCGGCTCCCAGGATGCGCAGGGCGTCCTCGAGCAAGGCCGTCACCTCGGGCTCGGATCGTGCATCCCCCTGCTCCCCGGCAAAGAGGAGGGCCGCCCGCGCCAGCGTCTTCCCGTCGCCACGGGCCCGGGCGCGGCCCGCCACGACCCGGCAGGCAGCTCGCGCCTCTTCCCGGCGCCCCAGGAGTGCCAGGGCCTCGGCGCGCTCGAGGGCGATCGCGTCCCGATCCTCCTCCGCGAGGGCCGCGCCGGCGGCGACCCCTTCGGCAGCCTCCAGCAACTCGAGGGCCTCGTCGTGGGCATAGTGGGCGACCGCGGCCGCCGCCGCCCACCGGCACGCCTCCACCACGCGGGCCGGCTCCACCGCGGGCCCGGCGCGAAGGAGGTGGCGTGCGATGGAGCCGACCTCCCGCAGGGCGTCCGGCTGCGCGGCAAGCGCCGCGGCGATGGCGGTGTGGCGGGCGGCGCGGTCGGTCGCGGGCAGTGCGTCGGCGAGGGCCTCGGCGAGGAGCGCATGGACGAACGAGAAGCGCGCGGGGCCCGGGGCCGCAGGCCGGAGTACCCCCGCTGCAACGGCCCGCGCGAGGTCGCCCGCGACCTCGCCCACCGGCCGGGCCGCAGCCGCGGCGAGCAGCGGCGCCTCGAAGGGGTCGCCGAGAAGCGATGCCGTCGCCAGCAGATCCCGGAGCGATGGTGCCAGGGTGTCGAGATGGTGGAGCACCGCGTGGCGGATCGTCTCCGGAAGGGGGCCCGCGCGCGGCCCGAGAGCCCCGGGCACGAGGGCGAGCTCCCGAAGGAAGAGGGGGTTCCCGGCGGTGCGGCGCATCAGGGCATCGAGCTCCTCCGAACCGGCCTCACGGCCGGTGAGCAGCCGCAGCAGGGCGTTGACCTCCTCGGGGGCGAGGCCGGGAAGCGCCACCCACCGCCGCCGCGGCGCCCGCAACAGTCCGCCGCGCTCCGCGAGCGCGGGCTTCCCGGCGGCCCACCCCGGCGGCCGCGAGACCCCGACGAAGAGCATCCGGGCACGGGTCCCGTTCCGATGGACGCCATCGAGGAGCTCGAGGCTCGCGCCGTCCATGTCCTGAAGGTCGTCGAGGACGACCAGAACCGGTGCCCGCCGCGACGCCTCGGCCAGGAGGCGGGTGCTGAGCTCGAGGAGCCGGAAGCGCGCCTCCCGCGGATCCGGCGGGGGCTGTGGGGAACCGCCGGTGGGGAGCCACGCCGAGAGCTCCGGCATCGAGCGCCGCAGGAGCTCCGCATCGGGCGCCTCCACCGCGGGCGGGTCGGGCCCCGAGAGGAGTCCGCCCAGGATCCGCCGCCAGGGAGCGAGCGCCGGCGCCGCCGGGCCGGCCGCCGGCCCGCGAAGCACCCGGACGCCGGCCTCCTCGGCCCAGGACGAGAACACCTCGAGCAACCGGCTCTTCCCGGATCCCGGCTCGCCCTCGATCACCACGAGACGGCTGCCACCCGGCGAGACCGCCCGGAGTTCGGTCTCGAGCACGGCCAGGATCTCCCGCCGCCCCACGAACGGGTCTCGGGAAGGGGAATCGCCCCCCCCGAGGACCTCCACCTCGACCGCCATCCGCAGGCCCCGACCGCGCACCGTCTCGATCACGGCCTGGCGCGCGCCGTCGTCGCCGACGGCCCGCCGGGCCGCCTTCACCGCGGTGCGGACGGCCGCGGGGGAGACCACCGCGCCCTCCCAGACCTCCCGGTGGAGCTCCTCCACCGGGACGACCCGAGGTCCGGAGCGCGCGAGGTGGACCAGCAGGTCGAGCACCCTGGGCTCCACGGCGACCTCGATGCCGCCGCGCACGAGTCGCCGCGCAGCGCAGTCGATCTCGCAGTCGGCGAAGCGCAGGATCAAGAAGCCGCCTCCCGACGACGGCGCGGAGGCGACCCGCGCCTCCAGCAGGATAGGCGAAGGGGGATCCGGGGCTTCCCATCCGATCCGCCCCGAGCCCCAGCCCGGCCGCCGGCCGGCCGGGCCGATGCCCGATGCCCCGCGAGAAGCACCGGGAGCCGGCGGCCACCGGCCGGAGCGCCCCCGGCGTGCCCGCCCGTCGGCGCTTCCGCGGGTTCCCGCCTCAGCCGCGCACCGCGAGCAGCGTGGTCAGGGCCTGGGCGAGGAGCTCCTCGTCGGGGTCGGAGAGGAAGCGGGTCTGGACGTGCCAGGTGCGGCCGCCGCGGTGGAGCACCTCGCTCCGGATGCGGAACCAGGGCCCGCGGATCGGCTCGAAGAAGTCGACCCGGAGGTCGGCCGTGACCAGCGGCGTTCGCGGCGCGTCGGGCGGGATCCCCTCCCGGACGGTGTGCAGGGCGACCAGGTCGACGTAGGTGGGGGCGAAGCCCCCGAAGAGCTCGCCGCGGAGGTTTCGCACCTGCTCGGGGAGCTCGCAGCGCAACAGCAGCCGGCCGGGGGCGCGCTCCAGCACCTCCCAGCGATCCGCCTCCAGGAAGTCGCCCACCGGATGCCCGCGCCCCAGGAGCCGCCGCGGATCGTCCACCTGCCAGCTCCGGATCGCCTTCTCGAGCGTTTCCGGATCGATGCCGGCGGCGAGGTCCCCCCCGCCCTCCTTCGCGGCCATCCGCCCTCCTCCCCGCGCGCGGCCGGCATGCGCGCACTTCCCGCCGGTCTGCGGCGTCGGCCCCTCGTGGCGTCCCCGGTGCTCCCCCCGCGCCGGCGGCAGCGCGGGACCGCCACGACGCCGCCGCGCCCCGCCGCGCCCCACCGCGACCCACCCGGCGCCTGCGTCCGCGAACGCCCCGATGCCGCCGCGCACCGAAGCGCGGCTTCGGCCGGGGCCCCGCCGGCCGGGCGCGGCGGAGTCTACCCCGGGCGGC
>JALSIO010000267.1 GCA_026989995.1 Myxococcales bacterium | reverse complement strand
GACCAGGTGGCGGTGCCGGAGGACGGCCGCCTTGGGCGGCCCGGTGGTGCCGCTCGTGAACAGAAGCACCGCGATGGCGTCGGGCTCGATCGCCGCGGGCTCGCCTTCACCACCGGATCGGGCCGCCTGGAGGAAGGCTTCCCGGGCGAGGGGCCGGAGGCCGGGTTGCGAGCCCCCGGTGAGGCGCGCCGCGCGCTCGGCGTCGGTGACCAGCGTGGCCGGCGCCACCTCGGCGAGGAGGCGGTCGAGCTCGGCGCCGGTGAGCCGGTAGTTCAGGGGCACGAAGGGGATCCCCGCGGCCGCGGAGCCGAAGAGGAGGATGGGGAGCGCCGGCGAGCTCACGTCGAGAAGCGCCGCCCGCTCCCGGCCCGCCTCGCGGAGCACACGGCCGGCGGCGAGTGCTGCGCGGTGGAGCGCGTGGTAGGTGAGGTGCTCCCCGCCGCAACTCAGCCCCACGCGGTCCGGCGCGCCGGAGCGGGCCATCTCGAGGAGCATGAGGAGGTTCACGGGGGCTCAGTCCGAGGCGGGGAGCGGCTTGGCCCCCTTGACCTGCAGCGCCTCGTCGCCGCAGCGCAGCGAGCCCCGGCCCGCGCGGGTGCACAACACTTCGAGGGTGCCCGCCGCGTTGACGTAGCGCTTTCCGAGGGCGGTCCCGTCGGCGGCGCCCTCGTCGAGGGTGGCGCCCGGCGGCGGATCCTGGTCGTGGGGGATCATGGCTGCGCCTCCGCAGGTGAGCTCCACCTCCTCGGCGGGCGCCTGGATCACCATCACCTCGGTGTCGCAGACGGCACTCCGCAGGCGCATGCCCGGCTTGAGCTGGGCCATGGGTGGTCTACCTCCTCGTCCTCGAAAGCCCGGTCGGTGTGACCGGCAGTCTAGTAAAGGCGTCGGGGGAGGATCCACGCGCGACACCCCGGGCGGCCGCGGCGGCCGGGTGGTGCGCCCCGCCCGGCCCACCGGGTGCTCCCCGTCACCCGCCCCCCCGCCGGCCTCCGCCGTCGTCCGGGGCCGGGGCGGGTGCCACCATCCGCGAGCTCGGGCTCGCCCCCTCGGTGAGCACCCGCCGGTGCCGGAGGAGCCAGGAGCCGCCCACGCAGACCAGGTGGTCTCGGTACTGCCCCCAGTGGTCGAGGCCGATCTCGGTCAGCACCAGGAAGTACGAGCGCGCCCGGGCTTCCGACGCGCCGAGAAGCTCGATCGAGGTGCTCGAGACGTGGTGGCGGACCAGCGCCGCCCCCCCGGCCGCGCGCCGCGCCCGGCTCCCGGCCACGACCTCCGCCAGGCGTCTCCGGATCGCCTCCCGCCCGGTCTGCGGCGGCTCACCCGGGATCTCCAGCACGCCGTCGGGCGTGAAGCAGCGCACGAGCTCCTCGATCCGTCCGCGGTCGCCGGCGTGGTTGTACCGCGCCAGGGTCTCGCGGATCGCCTCCCGTGCCGCGGCCTCCTCCGGACGCATGGGGCGACCGGTAGCACAGGGGGCTGCGCCCGCGTGACGAAGGGCTTCGGCTACGATGGCGCGCCGTGTTCGCCCGCCTCCGCCTCGCCGCCGAACCCCTGACCGAGCTGCGCGGCCGGGCCCTGCTCGTGGTGGTGGGATGCTTCGTCTGCCAGATGGGGCTCGGCATGGGCTACGTGCTCTCCCCCCTCGCCGGCCCCATGATCGACGAGCTCGGCATGACCCGCGCCGATTACGGCCTCGCGCGCGCCACCCAGACGGGCGCCGTGGCCCTCGCCAGCCCCTTCGTGGGGATGGCCTGTGTGCGCTACGGCGCACGCGCGGTGCTCACCGCGGCGGTGCTCCTGCTCTCGGCGTCCATGGCCGCGATGGCCGCCATGGACTCGTTCCTCCACTACTGCCTGCTCTCCGTGGTCTTCGGGATCGGCACCGCGGGCGTGGGGGACA
The DNA here is from genome assembly GCA_026989995.1 of Myxococcales bacterium. Lineage (GTDB taxonomy): Bacteria > Myxococcota_A > UBA9160 > UBA9160 > JALSIO01 > JALSIO01. The sequence goes on along the minus strand of JALSIO010000267.1, from coordinate 1,952 downwards.
TCACCGTCGGCGCGGTCGTCGCCGAGTGGGTGCGGCGGGCGCGGGGGCTGGCCCTCGGCGTGGTCTACACCGGGTCCAACGTCGCGGGCGCCGTGGCCTCTCCCCTCGCCGTCCACCTCGCCGCGGGCGGTGGCTGGCGGCAGGCACTGCTGGCCGTCGCCGGCGCGGCCCTGGTCCTGCTGCTTCCCTTCGCGAGCCTGGCGATCCGGCCGGCGCCGCCGGAGCGGACCCTCGAGCCCAAGGCGGCGGAGGGCCCGGCCGGCCCCTCCCCGCCGCGCGCGGCCGGCACGGACCTCGACCTCCGGCAGGCGCTCCGGACCCGGTCCTTCTGGGCCCTGGCCTTCGCGCTCTTCTGCGTCTGGTTCTACTTCCTCGCGATGATGAGCCACCTGGTGCTCTTCCTCGAGGACGCCGGGCTCTCCCGGGCGCACGCCACCGGCTACTTCAGCGCGGCCGTCCTGCTCGGCCTCGTCTCCAAGGTGGGCGCGGGCGCGGTGGCCGACCGGATGCGCCCCCGGACGGCGATGCTCGCCAACACGGGGCTGATGGCGCTCTCCTCGCTGCTGGTGCTCCTGCTGCCCCGCCCCGGACTGCTGGAGCTCTTCGTCCTCTCCTACGGGATCTCGGTCACGGCGCGGGACGTGGCCTACCCGCTCGCGGTCGCGGAGTGCTTCGGGATCCGGCACCTGGCGGCGATCTACGGCGCGCTCACCGTGACACTGCTTCCGGGGGGGCTCTTCGGGCCGGCCTTCGCCGGCTACGTCTTCGATCGCACCGGGGGCTACGCTCTGGCCTTCGCCTGCTTCGCGGCCCTGAACCTGCTCTCGCTGCTCGCCCTCCTGGCGCTCCGGGTGGAGAGGGCTCCCGACTCCCCGTCCCCGCGCGGGGCTTGAGCCCCCGGGGCCGGCGTCCGAAGGACTGCCGAGAGACGCTGCGGGAACGCGGCCGACGACCGCGTTCCGCGCCGCCGGCCCCGCCCCGGGCGACCCCGCGCCCCCCCGCCTTGGCCCGCGGCGCCGGGGCTGCGAAACTGCGGGGCCCGGTGCCGGGGGGCCGGCGCGGGGGAGGAGGCGCGATGATCAAGCGGGAAGAAGCACTCGAATACCACCGACGGCCCCAGCCGGGCAAGATCGAGATCCGCTGTACGAAGCCCACCACCACCCAGCGCGACCTCTCGCTCGCCTACACCCCGGGCGTCGCCGAGCCCTGCCTCGAGATCGCGCGCGACCCGAGCCAGGTGGACGAGTACACCCGGCACGGGAACCTCGTCGCGGTGGTCACCAACGGCACCGCCGTGCTCGGCCTCGGCAACATCGGCCCCCTCGCGGGCAAGCCGGTGATGGAGGGCAAGGCGGTCCTCTTCAAGCGCTTCGCCGACATCGACGTCTTCGACATCGAGGTGCGCGCCGACACCGTCGACGAGTTCGTGGAGACCGTCCGCCGGCTCGAGCCCACCTTCGGCGGGATCAACCTCGAGGACATCCGGGCCCCCGAGTGCTTCGACATCGAGGAGCACCTCACCCGCGGGATGGACATTCCCGTATTCCACGACGACCAGCACGGCACCGCCATCATCTCGGGCGCGGCGCTGATCAACGCCTGCGAGCTCACCGGCAAGGACCCGGCGGAGTGCCGGATGGTGATCAACGGCGCGGGAGCGGCGGCGCTCGCCGGAGCGCGCTTCTACGAGGCCCTCGGCTTCCGCCACGAGAACATCCGCATCTGCGACTCGCGGGGCACCATCTACGCCGGCCGCGAGGGCCTGAACCGCTACAAGGAGGCCTACGCGCACCCCGATGACGGCCGCCACAGCCTCCTCGAGCTCTGCGAGGGCGCGGACATCCTGATCGGGCTTTCGGCCAAGGGCGCCTTCACCCCGGAGATGATCCGCCGCATGGCCCGTGACCCGGTGGTGCTCGCCATGGCCAACCCGTGGCCCGAGATCATGCCCG
>JALSIO010000266.1 GCA_026989995.1 Myxococcales bacterium | reverse complement strand
GCGCACCGGGCGGGCGGCCCCCGAGGCCACCGGACGGGGCGGAGGGGGACCGGCCCGGCGCCTACTCCGAGGGCGCCGCCTTGGGGCGGCGCGAAGCCTTCCGGGTGTCCGCGGCGGTCGCGTCCTTCCCGCCGGCCTTCCGTCGCGTGGTGGGGCGCGCGGTGGGCTCTGCCGTCGCGCCGGCCCCTTCCGACCGGGACTTCCGAGCCGCCCTCCCGCCCGACGCCGACGCTGCCGAAGGCGACCGCGCCGCGGCCGCCTTCTTCGTGCCGGCCTGCTTCGCCGTCCTCCTCCCGGCCTTCTTCGCGGTCTTCTCCGCCGCCGTCTTCGCGGCCACCTTGCGAGCCGACGCCTTCCGGGTGGTGGCCTTCCGGGAGGCGGTCTTCTTCTTCCGCGGCGGGAACTCGAAGCCGTGGCGCCCGTTCTCCTTGAGCACCAGCGTGGCGGAGAAGGGCCGCCCGAAACGGGAGGTGAAGTCCTCGAGGAGGTCCGTGCGGCCCCGGGCGAGGTACACCTGCGCCTCCTCCCGGGTGATCTCGCGCTTGCAGACGGTCCGGGGCAGCACGAACCCGCAGCTCTTCGGGACCTCCGCTCCCCGGCCGAGCTCCATCTCCTTCTGCTTGCGTGCGCAGATGAACTGCGTGGGGGTCTCGATGACCTGGCAGTCCTCGTCGAAGGGACAGCGGCCGAGGGGTTCGGGGTTCACGTCGTACTCGGGCTCGGCGCTCACCGTCTCGTCGTCGGACGAGCCGGCGGAGCGCACCTTGACCTTGCCCTCCTCGCGGTCGAGGTAGAGGATGCCCTTGTAGATCCGTCCGTTGCGCGCGGTGAAGCCGTCGAGCACACCCGTCTCGCCCTTCTCGAGGAGCGTCGCCACCGCCTGCCGGTCGATGTACCGCCCGGAGGTGTCCTTCCAGATGAGCAGGGGGCAGTTCTCGAAGGGGCAGGTGGGGTCCGCCCTCCCCTCGGCGGGTGCGCCCGGATCGCGCTGGCAGGTGTAGAACCACGCCTGCTCGACCACCGGCCGGCCGCTGTACGGGCAGCGGCCCACGGGCGGCTCGTCCGCGTAGACCTCGTCGTACTCGAAGGACTTCGCGCGATCGACGACGGAGGTGGCGTAGTCCTCGATCTCGGCCATGAAGGCCTCGGGGCTCCGCTCGCCGCGCTCCACCTCGAGCAGGTGGTGCTCGAGCTCGCCGGTGAGCTCCGCCGAGGCCAGCCGATCGACCCGGATCCGGCGCAGCGTGTCCACGAGCCGGATTCCCTTCACGGTGGGCCGGAGGGCCTTGCCCACCCGGACCACGTAACCCTTTCGGATCAGGTTCTCGATGATCTCGGCCCGGGTCGCGGGCGTGCCGATCCCCTTCTCGTGAAGCGCCCGGGCGAAGCTCTCGTCGTCGACCTGCTGCCCGGCGTTCTCCATCAGCGTGAGCAGACGCGCCTCGGTGATCCGCGGAGGCGGCCGGGTCTCGTCGGCCACCGCCTCGACGTCCACGGTGCGCACGGGCACGCCATCGGCGTCGGTCCGCGCCGGGTCGAGGCGCGGGAGCGCCTCGGAGGACTCCTCCTCGCCGAGCACGAAGCGCCAGCCCGGTTCCACCAGCGAGCGCGCGCGGGTCCGGAAGTGCTCCCCGGCCACCTCGGTGATCCGCTCCACCCGCTCCCAGACCGCCGGCGGGTAGAAGGCCCCGAGGAAGCGCCGGACCACGAGGTCGTAGAGGCGGCGGTCGTCTCCCGAGAGCTTCGGGTCCGGCAGCACGCCGGTCGGGATGATCGCGAAGTGGTCGGAGACCCCGCTGTCGTCGAAGACGCGGGCCTCGTTCTCGAGGCCCCGCTCGAGCAGCCGGGTCGCGGGGTCGCGGTACGGGGTGTCCCCGGCGAGGGCGCGGATCACCTTGCCCACGGTCTCCCGGTAGTCGCTCGGCAGGCAGCGGGAATCCGTGCGGGGATAGGTCAGCAGCTTGTGGGCCTCGTAGCACCGCTGTGCTGCGCCGAGCGTGCGGCGGGCCGACCAGCCGAAGCGCCGGTTGGCCTCGCGCTGGAGGCTGGTGAGGTCGAAGAGCGGCGGCGCCGACTCCCGGGCGGGCTTGCGCGTCTCCCGCGCCACGCCCTCGTGCCCTGCCACGGCCTCCACGATGGCCCGGGCCCGGGCCTCGTCGAAGATCCGGTCGTCCCGCTCGTCTTCAGCGCCGGCGCGGAAGGCCGGATCGAACCAGGTGCCCGCGTACTGGTGGCTGGGGTGGGCGAAGGTGCCCTCCACCCGCCAGAACGGTCGCGGCTGGTGCGCGAGGATCTCGAGCTCTCGATCGACGAGCAGGGCGAGCGTGGGCGTCTGCACCCGCCCCGCGGACCACGCCGTCTTCTCCTTGCGGCTCTTGAGGCGCTTGGTGAGCGCCCGGGTGGCGTTCATGCCGATGATCCAGTCGGAGAAGGCCCGGCATTCGGCCGCGGAGGCGAGGCCCTCGAGCTCGCGGCCGTCCCGGAGGTGGGCGAATCCCTCCCGGATCGCCTCCGGGGTCATCGACTGCAGCCAGAGCCTGCGGATGGGCAGGTCGGTTCCGAAGTGCTTGACGATCTCGCGGAAGATGAGCTCGCCCTCGCGCCCGGCATCGCAGGCGTTGATGAGCTCGGAGATGTCCTTGCGCTTGAGGAGCTTGCGCAGGGTGCGGATCCGCTCCGCCTGCCCGCTTTTCGGCTTGAGCTTGAACTCGGCCGGCAGGATGGGAAGCGTGTCGAGGGTCCAGCGCTTGTAGGCCTCGTCGATCTCCTCGGGCTCCTGGAGCTCGAAGAGGTGGCCCACGGCCCAAGTGAGGACGTAATCCTCGCTCTCGAGGTAGCCGTCCTCCTCGCGGAACCCGCCGAGCGCCGCGGCGATGTCCCGCGCCACGCTCGGCTTCTCGGTGATGATCAGTGCTTTCGACACGAACACTCCCCCCGGGGCAACCCCGGGCCCGCCGGTCGCGACCTTTAGCTTGGCCCCCCCCCGGTGACAACCGAGCCCGGGCCGGCCGGGCCGGAGGCCACCCCGGCAATGGACGCCCCGAACCGAGCCCGTGTTCGGCGGCCGGCCCCCGCGACCTGAGCGATCGGAGGTCCGATATCCCGCGGGGACGGGTCCAGTACCCCCCGCCCGCCTGCCGGCCAGCTCCGCCCTCCGCGACCCGCGGCGCGGATGCGCCGGTCCGCGCTTGCGGCGATCTGGGCCCTCGGGCACGCTGCGGGCCCCGGAGCGCTCGATCGGCCTCGCGGCGCAGGGTGCGCCCGACGGGGGAGCGGGCAGTGGACGAGGAGGCGCACAGCGCCAGCCATGGGTGATGCCCAGCCGATCACCGGCCTGCGGCCAGGCCAGGTGGCGGAGCGCGTCTTCCTCTGCGGTGACCCCGCCCGGGTGGACCGGATCGCCGAGCGCTTCGACCGGGCCGAGCGGGTCTGCGAGATCCGGGAGTACCGGGTGGTCACCGGATCCCTTCGGGGAACCCCCGTGAGTGTGGCCTCGACCGGGATCGGGGCCCCCTCCACCGCGATCCTGGTGGAGGAGCTCGTCAGGCTCGGTGCCACGACCTTCGTCCGGGTGGGCAACAGCGGAGGGCTCTCCCCCCGCCTCGAGCTCGGAGACCTCGTCGTCACCACGGGAGCGGTCCGGGACGACGGAACCTCCCGGAGCTACGTGGTGCCCGAGTACCCCGCGGTCGCCGACCCGCGGCTGGTCACCGCCCTCCTCGACGCCGCCCGGCGCCTGGGAGTTCCCCACCACGCCGGCATCACGTGGTCCCTCGACGCCTTCTACGCGCGCAACGCCGTGCTCCGCGAGGACGGCTCGCTCGCGCCCATGACGGCGCACGGCTACTGGCCGAGCCAC
>JALSIO010000265.1 GCA_026989995.1 Myxococcales bacterium | reverse complement strand
AGGGGGAGGCTCCTCGCCCGGGAGCTCGTGAGGGCGGGTGCCACCGGCCTCAGGCGGCGAGGCGCTCCCGCAGCCGATCGAGAAGCTCCCGGGCGGTGAAGGGCTTGGCGAGGAACCCGGCGCCGGGCCCGTCGGGCTCTTCGCCCGCCCCCGTCACGAGGAGCGCGGGCAGACCCGGGATCCGGCGCTGCAGCTCCGCCACGAGGTCACAGCCGTCGCCGTCGGGAAGCAGGCGGTCCGCGACCACCGCCGCCACGGAGGACGCCGCCTCGAAGCGCTCGAGGGCGTCGGCCACGCCCCCGGCCTCGATGACCGTGAAGCCGGCGCTCGCGAGGATCTGCGCCATCAGATCGCGGATCTCCGCGTCGTCCTCGACGAGCAGGACGGTCCGGGCGGACCCGGAACGGGCCGCGGAGGCCGGGCGGGACGGGACGGGTGCGGCACGGCCCTTCCCGGTGCCGACGCCCTCCCCGGCGGCGGCGGGCTCCGAAGCCGTGCCTCCCGGGGCGGCCGGCCACAGCAGCCGCATCCGCGTTCCGCGCCCCGGTGCCGAGTCCGCCTCGATCCGCCCGCCGTGCGCGTCGACGATCCCGTAGGTCACCGCGAGCCCGAGCCCGGTGCCCTCCCCCACCGGCTTGGTCGTGAAGAAGGGATCGAAGGCCCGGCGGGCCGTCTCCTCGCTCATGCCCGCTCCGTCGTCCGCCACGGTGATCTCGACGAAGTCGCCCTCCCCCGACGCCGCCGCCCGGCGGGCCGAGATCCGCACCTGCCCCGAATCCCCGACGGCGTCCACCGCGTTCACGGCGAGATTGGTGAGCGCGCGGTGGAGCTGCCCGGCGTCGGCGGCCACGAAGCCCGCGGCGGGATCCACCTCCACCTCGATGCACACCGACGGCGGGGCGGTGGCGCGCACGAGCCCTGCCACCTCCGCGATCGCCTCCGCCACCGGGACCGGTTCCACGCGAGCGGATTCCTGGCGTGCGAAGCGCAGCAGGCCCCGGTTCAGATCCGCGCAGTGCCGCGCCGCCGCGCGGATGCGCTCGGCCGCGAAACGGACCCGCCCCGGGTCTCCGGCGTGGTCGGCGAGCGTGTCCGCGGTGGCGAGGACCGCGGTGAGGTGGTTTCCGAGGTCGTGGGCGAGCCCACCCGCCAGGGTGGCGAGGGTCTCCATCCGGTGGGTGCGCTCGAGGCGCTCGGCGAGCTTGCGATCCTCCGTCACGTCGCCGAGCACCCAGACCCGACCCCCGAGCCGACCGTCCTCTCCCGGCATCGGGCGGGCCGTCAGCACCAGGGCCTTTTCCTCCTCCCGGCCGTCGGCGCGCAGGCGGAAGTCGAAGCGCAGGAGCTCCCGGGATCGGTCGGTGGCGAGCTCCAGGGTGCCCCGCACCACCTCGTCCCGGACCCCCTCGTCGAGTCGGGGGACGATCCGCTCCATCATCTCCGAGGCCGGCCGTCCGAGCCACGGAGACGCCCCGCCGAGGCCGAGCAGGCGCGTCAGCCGCTCGTTCAGGTGCACGATCTTCCCGGCCGGATCGGTGAGGAGCACCCCCACGGGCATCGCCTCGATGGTGGCCCGGAAGCGACGGCGCTCCGCATCGAGCGGGTGGCGATCCTCCCGGGCGGCGGCCGCGGCGAGGGCTGCGGCCACCGCGTCGGCGAGGTCCCGCACGAAATCGCGCACCGAGTCGCCGGCGTCGCGCGGGTCCGCAAGCCGGGCGCCCACCACCCCGAACTCGCGCCCGCCGAGCACCGCCGGGGCGGCGTAGCCGGCGCCGATCCCGAGGGCCGGGATCCCCGAGGCGACGCGGAGATCGCGGTCGCCGTCCACCAGCACCGGCTCGCCCCGCGAGAAGACCTCCTCGATGAGGGGATGCCGCCGCGGAAGACTCGCGATCGGCGGAGGCGATCCCGCGGGATCCACCCGGTGGCCGAGCAGCTCCAGCACCTGGCCGTCGCGTGAGAGCCTCCAGATCCGCATGCCGGTGAGCAGCCCCCCGCAGTCGAGGGTCCGGGAGATCCGGGCGAGCTCCGCCATGGGATCCTCGGCGCTCGCGGCGAGGAGCACGTCGCGCAGCGCCCGGCGGTCCGGGCGGAGCCGTTGGGCGCGGTGCCGCGCCCGTCCCCAGACCACGGCCACCCCCGAGGCGCCCATCCCGAGGCCGGCGGCCACCCCGAGCAGCTCGGAGAGACCCGGCGGCCCCGTGTGCAGCGCGAGCGCCACCCACGCCGCCACGGCAGCCGGCAGGAAGAGGAGGGTGGGCCGGGCCGCCCGCGGCGCTCGTCCGGCCAGCCGCAGCCTTCGGGAAAGTCGGCTGCGGGCAGCAGCACGCCAGAGCCCCGGGGGCGTTCCCGGCTCGGTCCGTCCGTCCGCTCCGGCGAAGTGCTCCCGATCCACCATGGGACCATGCTACGCGAAACCGGGTCGCGCCGGAGTCCCCACGGGTCCCGGGCGGCCCCACCGCCCCTCCTCGAGCCGCCAGAGCCCGCGCCGGGCCTTCCGGGCCTCGGTCTCGGCGCGCCGGAACCGTTCGGCGTGGCGTCCCCCGCCGTAGCGGGTCACGAAGCGGCTCCAGCCGAGCCGGACCATCTCCTCGTTGACGAACTCCCCGCGCGCGGACCAGGCGTAGGCGAGCAGGCGACCGTAGCGGTCCCGCTCGAAGGACGGTCCCTCCGCTTCGAGGCGAAACGGGCCCTCGCGGAGCATCCGGACCAGCGCCCGCCGCGCCTCCGCGAACCCGGGCTCCCCGAACTCGGGGGTGTCGATGCGAAGCAGTCGGACCCGCTCCCACCGGTCTCCGCAGCGGACCTCGAAGCTGTCGCCGTCCACCGCCCGGGCGAGTCGGCAGTCGGAGAGACCTGCCGGCGGACCGGACCCGGCGTTCCCGGGGATGTGGCCGGCGGGCAGCAGCTCGCGCGCGAGGCGCCAGCCGAGCAGCGCGAGGATCGCGGCGACGGCCCCTGCGAGCCGAAGACGTCGGCGGCCAGCCGGAAGCCCGCGCGGCGCGCCCCGACCCCTCACGGCGCGAGCGCGGCCGGGGTGAACACGGGCGAAGTCCAGGCCCGCTCGCGAACGGTCGCCGGGAACCGGGGATCGCAGCAGCCCTCGAAGCCGGGGGGCACGCGGCCGCGGCAATCCACGCGGGCCGCGCGGCACGCACGCCGGCTCCACCGGCAGGTGGGCAGCTGCAACACGCGGGCGTAGTAGAGCGCCGGCTCGCCGGGGCGGTGGTCGTCGTCCTCGTAGAGCGCGCAGAGCTCGTCCGCCCCGCCCTCGGGCGGCCCGCAGGTCTCGGGGTCCGCACCCCGCCCCGCCGCGCGGGCGAGGTCGATCACGCGCTGCCGGACCTCGCCGTCCCGCACGAAGAGCTTGATGAGCTCGATGCGCTCGAGGGGTGCCCCCGGCCGGGCCTCGGTTCCCGGATCGCGCCGGGCCAGCACCGCGATGCGCGGCGGATGCCCCGCCCCGCCCTCGGGCACGACACCGCCCATGGGAACGCCGCGGCGGTAGCCGGCCTCGATCCGGTCCGGCCGCCGGCAGAAGTCCTCCGGGAGGCTGGCGCCGGCGAAGACGCGAACCACCATTCGCGGTCCGCTCGTGCCGTAGACCTCCCGTCGGCGAAGCGCGGCGAAGATCGACTCCCGCGAGTTCTCCTCCGCCCACACCACCGCGAGCCCGCCCGGATTGAACTCGATGGGGTCCACGAGCCCCTCGGGCAGGCTCCGGCCGGCGGAGAAGCCGGCGCCTCCGTGGCCGGGGTATCCGTCCTCCGCGACGAGCCCCGGGGTCCCGAGGTGCGTGTCGGTGCTCGCGAGCAGGCCGAGGGGATGGGGATTGACGCCCAGCGTGCGGGCCAGGCGGAGTCCCTCGCC
>JALSIO010000264.1 GCA_026989995.1 Myxococcales bacterium | reverse complement strand
CAGTTTGCCCGGCCGGGGCCGGCACGGTCAACCGCGTGCACCCCAGCCGGGAGAACGCCCCGGCGCCTAGAAGAGCCGCCCGGTGTCGAGGAGCACGGTCACCGGGCCGTCGTTCGCGAGCTCCACCCGCATGTGGGCCCGGAAGCGCCCCGTGACCACCGCCACCCCCTCGGCCTCGGCCGCGCGCACCACACCCTCGACGAGCGGCTCGGCCTCCTCCGGCGGAGCCGCCGCCGCGAAGGACGGCCGGTGACCGCGACGGGCATCTCCGAGCAGCGTGAACTGGGACACCACGCAGAGGGTCCCTCCGGCGGCCGCGAGCGACCGGTTCATCCGGCCCTCTTCGTCGGCGAGGATCCGCAGGTGCGCGAGCTTGCGTCCGAGGCGCTGCGCGTCCCCGGGCCCGTCGCCCCGCACGACGCCCACGAAGGCGAGGAGGCCGGCACCCATCTCCGCCACGGTCTCGCCACCCACGCGCACCCGCGCGCACTGCACGCGCTGCACCACGGCCCGCATGGCCGCAGATCAAAGCGAAGCCACCGGAGGACGCCAACCGCTCCCCGGACGGGTGGACGAGGCCTACAGGCGCTCCTGCTCGGCGAAGCGCCCCTGGTAGCGGGCTTCGCCCTCGGTTCGGAGGAGCACGATCTGGCAGATCCGGACGCCGGGGTGGATGTGGAGCGGATGCCCCGCGACATTCGAGATCTCGAGCACCTGGCGGTTGTCGACGCCCGGCTGCACGAAGGCCGAGGTCACGTGGATCATGACACCGAGCCGGGCGAAGCGGCTGCGGCCTTCGAGGAGGCCACAGAGGTCCGGCGGCAGCGCGATCCGCTCGCGGGTGATCCCGTGGATCGTGGCGCCCGGCTCGAGCCGGTAGGGCACGTCGAGGCGCATCCATCGCGTGTGTTCCCGGTAGTCCACGTCCTCGTGGATGTCGATGGGCTCTGTGCCGCGGACGATCACCCGGATCTCGTCCGCGAGCGTGAGATCCACGGAGGCGGGACCGACCTGCCCGGGCTCGAGGGGATCGATGCGAAGCCGACCGGCGGCGAGCTCCCGGAGGATCGCGGATCGGGTCAGGACGGCCATGGCGGCGCGGATGATACCCTAGCCCCGATGCGACACCCCTTCCTCGACCTGCCCCACCCGCTCGTCATCGGCCATCGGGGCGCCGCGGGCGAGTGTCCGGAGAACACCCTTCCCTCGTTCGAGCAGGCGCTCCGCGAGGGAGCGGACATCCTCGAGACGGACGTCCATGCCACCCGCGACGGTGCGGTCGTCGTGTGCCATGACGACCGGGTCGACCGCACCACCGACGGCAGCGGGCGCATCGCCGAGCTGCGCCTCGACGAGCTGCGCCGCCTCGACGCCGGTGCCCGGTTCTCTCCCGACGGAGGCAGGACCCACCCCTGGCGGGGCCGCGGCGTGCGCATCCCCACCCTCGAGGAGCTCTTCGCACACTTTCCGGAAGCCCACGTGAACATCGAGATCAAGGCGCCGGAGGCCGTGGCCACCACGGGCACCCTCGAGCTCGTCGAGCGACACGGACGGGCCGCCCGCACCCTGGTCACCGCGGAGTCCCCCGAAACCATGGCGCGAATCCGCGGGGAGGTCCACCGCCGCGGACTCCCGGTGGCGGTGGGGGCCTGCCGGGACGACGTCGCCGCCTTCCTGCGAAGCGCCACCGCCGGCGAGCCGCCGCCGGAGGGATTCGTCGCGCTGCAGGTCCCCGCCGAGTTCGGGTGTCGCCCCCTGGTCACGCGCGAGTTCGTGGCCCACGCGCACCGCCACGGCCTCGAGGTCCACGTCTGGACCATCAACGAACCGGAAGAGATGCAGCGCCTGCTCGACCTCGGTGCCGACGGAATCGTCACGGACTACCCGGGCCGCCTCGCGGCCCTGCTTCGCGAGCGCGGCTCCCGGTGACCCTTGCGCCGCCGACGCCGCAACACGCGACCGACGGCCCGGTCGGGCGCCCCTCCCCCTTCTTCCTCCGCCACCTCGAGACCCTCCATCGCGCCGCCGGGCCCGGCCCGATCCTCGACGTCGCCTGCGGCCGGGGTCGCCACCTCGTCGCCGCAGCCCGGGCGGGGATTGCCGGAATCGGCCTCGACCGCAGCCCCGAGGCGCTCGCGGAGCTCGGGGCCCGGATCCGCGAGGAGGGCCTGCCGGCCCTTCCCGTGCGCTGCGACCTCGAGGCCGAAGGGACACCGCCGGTCGCCGAGGGCCGATTCCGGGGCGTCCTCGTGTTCCGCTACCTCTTCCGGCCCCTCTGCCCCTGGCTGCCGAGGCTCCTCGCACCCGGCGGCGTCCTGATCTACGAGACCTTCACGGAGGAGCAGGCCGCGCTGCCCCACGGGCCGCGAAACCCGGAATTCCTGCTCCGGCGCGGGGAGCTCCGCGCGCTGTTCGCCGGACTCGAGGTCCTCGAGTACCGCGAGGGCTGCTACGAGGACGATCGCCCCTGGCACCTCGCCTCCCTCGCCGCCCGGAAGCCCGCCTGAGGCGAATCCGTGCCGGTCGCCTCGGGGCGCCTCCCGGGCCGGGTCCGGGCTTCGAGGCGGCGCAGCGCCCAGGCCGCGTGCTCCGCGATCACCGGGTCCGCGGAGTCGAGGTGCCGGCGGATCGCGGGAAGCAGGGCGGGATCGCCGAGATTGCCCGCCGCCACGAGCGCGTTGCGGAGGAGGCCGCGGTGCCGGGCCCGCCGGAGCGCCGTGCGCCGGGTCGCCGCCCGCCAGGCATCCTCGTCGAGGGAGAGGAGCCATTCGAGCTGCGGGCGGACCCAGACCGCCCGCGGTGCGAGGCGGGACCGCAGGCCGGTCGGATCCGCCGGCACCTCGCGCCGGCTGCGGAGGTTCCAGGGACAGACCTCCTGGCAGACGTCGCACCCGAACACCCGGTCCTGCTGGGGACCGCGCAGCGGTTCGGGAATCGAGCCGCGCAGCTCGATGGTCGTATACGAGAGACAGCGGCGGGCGTCGAGGACGCGCGGCTCCGGAAAGGCGCCCGTCGGACAGGCGTCGAGGCATGCCCGACAGGTGCCGCAGTGGTCCGGCTCGGACTCGTCGGGCTCGAGATCGAGGTCGGTCAGCAGCACGCCCAGGAACAGGTACGAACCGAGGCGCGGATGGATGAGCAGCGTATTCTTCCCGATCCAGCCGAGGCCGGCGCGCGCCGCGAGCGGCCGCTCGAGCACGGGCCCGGTGTCGACGTAGGCGCGGCGCCGGACGGCGCGGCCGGCGGCGGCCTCGAGGGCGTCTCCGAAGGCGCGCAGGCGCCCTCCGAGAACCTCGTGGTAGTCCTCGCCTCCGGCGTAGCGGGCGATCCGTCCGCGGCCGGGCGCCGGCGCGCCGACCTCGTCGCCCGGATCGTAGACCACACCCACCACGACCGCGGACCGCGCGCCGGGGAGGACCCGCCGCGGATCGCCCCGCTCCTCGGCACGGCGACCGAGCCAGGCCATCTCGCCCGCGTATCCCCGCTCCAGCCATTCCGGGAGCCGCTCCGCGTCCGGCGGAGGCTCGGCCGGCGCGATCCCGACGAGATCGAAGCCGAGCGCCGTGCCGAGCTCGCGCACCCGCTCCGCATCGAGCTCGGGGCTCGGAGTCGTCATCGCCCCACGCCGATCCGCTCGAGCGCACGCCCGACGCCGAGCAGCGCGAGGCATCCCACCACGTATACGGCGAGGCCGTAGCCCTCGTGGAGGAGGCCCGAGGTCGCCCGCTCGGCGCCAATCCGCAGGGACAGCCAGACAGTTCCCATCACCCGCACGAGGTTGAAGAAGAGCGCGAGGGGAACGACCGCGGACACCAGGAGCAGCCGGGCGGAGAGCCGCTTCTGGGTGAAGTAGGCCAGCAGGACGCCGAGTGGCATGAGCGTGATCAG
>JALSIO010000263.1 GCA_026989995.1 Myxococcales bacterium | reverse complement strand
CTCCGAGTCGCCGGCGAGCCGGCTCAGGGTGACCACCACCCCGAAGACGAGGGCGACCGGAACGGCGTAGGGCGAGAGCATCGCGAGCAGGTAGCCGGCCACGGCGGCGAGGTCCTCTCGCGTCACGCCCACGGCCACCAGCTCGTCGAGGCGCCGCAGGAGGTTGTGGCTCACGAGCAGCGTGGAGAAGCCGACGAAGGCCACCGCGGCGTAGAAGCACACCTCGCCGAGCAGGTAGCGCCACAGGATGCGGGGAAAACCCATGGCGGGGTATCCTACCGGCTGCCCGCTCCCCCGTCCGCTGCGCGAGGGCCGCCATCGTCCGCTGCATCGACCCCCTTCCCCGGCCACCGGCCGCCGAACGGATCCTCATCGTCCGCCTCGGCGCGGTCGGCGACGTGGTGCGCCTGCTCCCGGCTGCGCGGGAGGTGCGCCGGGCCTGGCCCCGAGCCCGCCTCGCGTGGCTCGTGGAGCCCCCCTCCGCCGACCTCCTCCGCGCCCAGGAGTTCCTGGACGAGGTCCTGGTCTTTCCCCGTCCGCAGCTCGCGCGGCAGCTCCGGCGGCTCGATCTCCGGGGCCTCGTGGCCGAGCTCGGCTGCTGGCTCCGGGAGCTCCGCGGTCGCCGCTTCGATCTCGTCCTCGACTTCCACGGGATCCTGAAGAGCGGCCTGCTCGCCCGGGCCACGGGGGCTCCCCTCCGGGTGGGCTACGCGCCGCCCTTCGGTCGGGAGGGTTCGTGGCTCTTCGCGACCCGGCGCCTCCACGTGGAGCCGGCCCACCTGAGCCGCTTCGAGCGGAACGAAGGCCTGCTCCTCGGTCTCGGCCTCGCCCCGGCCCCTCCGGCGGCGCCGGCGCTCCGGGTGCCCCCGGACGCCCTCGAGCGCGTGCGCGCCGCGCTCGGCCCGCTCCCACCGTTCGCTCTTCTCCACCCGGGCACGAGCCCCGGCACCCCGCACAAGCGCTACCCCGCGGCAGGCCTCGGGTCCGTGGCGCGGCTGCTCGCCCGCGAGCCGGGCCTCGCGAGCCTCGTGAGCTACGGCCCCGGCGAGCGGCCCCTGGCGGAGGCCGTGGTGGCAGCCTCCGGTGGTACGGCCCGGCTGGCGCCGGCCACCGCGGGTCTCTGCGAGCTCGCGGCGCTCTGCGCCCTGGCCCGGCTCTACGTGGGCCCCGACACGGGCCCCATGCACATCGCCTCGCTGGTCGGGACCCCGGTGGTGCAGCTCCTCGGCCCCACCGACCCGGTGGAGAACCGGCCCTGGCCCGCGACCCCCACGCGCACCGTGCGCGGGCCCGTGGGCTGCAGCCCGTGCCGCCGCGGATGTGCCGCCGCGCTGTGCATGCGCGTCATCGCCCCCGCGGATGTGGCCGCGAGCGCCCGGGCCCTTCTGGCAGGCGCGGGAGCCGGGTGGTAACGTCCGGCGCCGATTCCTCCCCGCTCAACGCGTCCGCGTGGAAAACGACCCGCTGGTGGGGCCCAGCCCACCGGCCGGGGGGCTTTCACCCGGATGCGCCGGGGATCCGGATCCCGGCGCCCTCGGGGGCCGGGCTCGGCCCGGCCGATGTGGCACGCTCCCTCCATTCCGATCGCGCGGGAGGCGCACGACGTGGCGGACCCCAAGCGGATCCTGGTCCGGGCCCCGAACTGGGCGGGCGACGTGGTCATGGCCACGCCGGGCCTGCGGGCCCTGCGGGTGCGCTTTCCCGTCTCCCGCATCGACGTGGCCCTTCCGGAGCCGCTCGCGCCGCTACTCCACGGGCTGCCGCACGTCGATGCGGTGCTGTCGCTGCGCCGCCCCCCGGGACGGGGGCTTGCGGGGCTGGTCCGGCAGGCGCGCCACCTCCGAGAGTCCGGCCCCTACGATCTCGGGATCTCGCTGCCCGACTCGTTCTCGTCGGCGCTCCTGCTCTGGCTGACCGGCGCTCGGCCGGTGGTGGGCTACCGCGGACAGTGGCGGCGGGCCCTGCTCGGGGTGGCACCCCCCGCGCCGCGCGATGCGCAGGGCGGGCGCCTCGTCCCCCGCGAACGCCATGTCCTGGGCCTCATCGAGGCCCTCGGTGGGGACGGATCGGACACCGGCCTCGAGCTCCGCACCACGCCCGACGAGCGGGAGCGGGCGCGCAAGGCACTCGAGCGCTGCGGCCTCGCGGAAGTGGGGGGGCGACTGGCGCTTCTCGCTCCCGGTGCCTCCTTCGGCCCGTCGAAGCTCTGGCCGGCGGAGTCCTTCGCCGCCGTGGGCGACGGCCTCGCCCATCGGGGCTTCCGGGTGGCGGTGGTCGGCGGGCCGGCCGAGCGCGCCCTCGCCCGCCGGGTGGCCACGGCCATGCGCGGGGAGGCGGTGGTCCTCGCGGGCGAGCTCGACCTCGGCGCCTTCAAGGCCGTGGTGGAGCGGGCCGCGCTGCTGGTGTGCAACGATGCGGGAGCGCGGCACGTGGCGGTGGCCTTCGGGGTCCCCGCCGTGGTCCTCATGGGGCCGACGGCGCTCGAGAAGACGGGCCTGAATCTCGAGCGCGTTCGCGTGCTCACGGCGGAGGCGGACTGCCGGCCCTGCTACCGGCGCCACTGCCCCATCGATCACCGCTGCATGACGGGCATCCCGCCGGAGCGGGTTCTCGAGGCCGCGGCCGAGCTCGGAGCATTCCCGTGACGGATCTCTCCATCGTGATCGTCACCTGGAATGCCCGCGACCTCGTGCTCGACTGCCTCGAGTCCATCGACCGGGAGGTCCGATCCCGTCGGGATGCCGGCCGGATCGAGACCGAGACCCTCGTCGTCGACAACGGTTCCGCGGACGGCACGGCCGAAGCGGTGCGCAGTCGCTACCCGTGGGCGCAGGTGATCGCGCTGCCGCGCAACGTGGGCTTCGCGGCGGGGAACAACGTCGGGCTCGCCAAGGCCAGCGGGCGCCACGCGGTGCTGCTCAACAGCGATACCATCGTGCTTCGGGGCGGCCTCGAGGCCTGCGTGCGCTACCTCGATGCCCACCCGGACGTGGGCGTGGTGGGACCGCAGCTTCTCAACCCCGACGGCAGCCTGCAGAACTGCGTCCACAACTTCCCGAGTCTCGCCACCGAGATCCTGCCCAAGGGCCTGCTCGAGACCCTCTTCCCCCGCCGCTTTCCCTCCAAACGGCGCCCGAGCGCCCTTCCGATCGAGGTGGATGCCGTCCTCGGGGCCTGCCTCTTCGTGCGCCGGGAGGTCCTCGAGCAGGTGGGCCCGATGCCGGAGGACTACTTCTTCTTCCTGGAGGAGACCGACTGGTGCTGGCGCATCCGGCGGGCGGGCTGGCGCATCGTCCAGGTTCCCGAGGCGCGGATCGTGCACCTCTTCGGCGAGAGCACCAAGAAGAAGGTCCCTGCGGAGACCCGGATCGAGTACCACCGCTCCCTGTACAGGTTCTTCCGCAAGCACCGGGGGCCCTTCCAGATGTCGCTGGTGGTGACCCTGCGCGCGCTCGCGGCGGCGGCCCAGGTGGCGGCGCTCGCACCGGCGGCGATCTTGCTTCCGGACGCCCGGGAGCGCCTCCGGGTGCGGGCGCAGGTGCTCGCCTGGCACCTCCGCGGCTGCCCGGCGACCGGCGGCCTTCGCGACGCGACCGGGGCCGCCGGACCCCCGGAGGAGGCAGGTGCATGAAGATCCTGGTGACGGGCGGAGCCGGCTTCGTGGGCTCCCACCTCGTGGATGCGCTGCTCGAGCGCGGCCACGAGGTGCGGGTGCTCGACAACCTCGACCCCCAGGTGCACGGTGACTCCGGCCAGCCGCCCGCCCACCTCTCCCCCGAGGCCGAGCTCGAGATCGGCGACGTCCGGGACCGCGAGGCCGTCGCCCGGGCCCTCGAAGGCGTGGAGGCCGTCTTCCACCAGGCCGCGGCGGTGGGGGTGGGGCAGTCCATGTACGAGATCGAGCGCTACGTGGCCGCCAACAGCCTCGGCGCCGCCGTGCTCCTCGAGGAGATCCTCGCCCGCCGGGACCGCATCCGGCGGCTGGTGGTGGCCTCGTCGATGTCGATCTACGGGGAGGGCGCCTACCGCGACCGGCAGGGGCAGCGGGTGTATCCACCGCTCCGGACCGAGGTGGCGCTGGCGGCCCGCCGCTTCGAGCTCGAGGACGCCGAGGGTGCGCCCCTCGAGCCGCTCCCGACGCCCGAGGAGAAGCCCCTTCATCCCACTTCGGTGTATGCCGTGACCAAGCGGGACCACGAGGAGCTCTTCCTCGCGGTGGGCGCAGCCTACGGGATTCCCACGGTGGGCCTGCGCTACTTCAACATCTACGGGCCCCGACAGGCTCTCTCGAACCCCTATACCGGGGTGATGGCGATCTTCTCGGCGCGCCTCCTGAACGGCCGCCCCCCCCTGGTATTCGAGGACGGCCTGCAGACCCGCGACTTCGTGCACGTCTCGGACATCGTGCAGGCCAACCTCCTGGCCCTCGAGCGCGACCACGCGGCCGGCCGCGTGTACAACGTGGGCACCGGTCGTCCCACCTCCATCGCGGAGGTGGCGCGGCGCCTCGCCGGGCACCTCGCGCCCGAGGTCGAGCCGGAGATCACGGAGCGCTACCGCGCCGGAGACATCCGTCACTGCTACGCCGACATCTCGCGCATCCGGCAGGAGCTCGGCTACGCGCCCCGGGTCTCGCTCGAAGACGGCATCGAGGACCTGCTCGGCTGGATCTCCACCCAGAGCGCGGAGGACCGCGTGGAGCAGGCCCGGGCCGAACTCGAGAAGCGGGGGCTCGCCCGCTGATGGCCGCTCCCGATCCGGATCGGCTCGCCGCGCTGCTCGAGGGCTTCGCCGCCGTCAAGCTCCTCGTGGTGGGCGACGCCATGCTCGACGAACACCTCTGGGGCGAGGTCGAGCGGGTGAGCCCCGAGGCCCCGGTCCCCGTGGTGCGGGTGCACTCCGAATCCCTCGATCCCGGCGGGGCGGCCAACGTGGTCCGCAACGTCGTCGCCCTCGGCGGCCGCTGCAGCCTCGCCGCGGTGGTGGGCGACGACGAAGCCGGGCTTCGCCTCGCGGAGCACCTCGGTGGCATCGGGGTGGACCCGAAGGGCCTCGTGGTGGAGCCCGGTCGCCCCACCACCCACAAGACGCGGGTGATCGCCCGCTCGCAGCACGTGGTGCGCTTCGACCGCGAGAGCGAGGAGCCCATCGCGCGGTCCACCGCCCGCGCCCTCCTCCGCTACGTGGACGCAGAGCTTCCCGGTGTCGATGGCGTGATCCTCGAGGACTACGGCAAGGGGATCCTGACCCCGGCGCTCGTGCGCCAGGTGATGCGGCGGGCGGTGGCCGCCGGCGTGCCGGTGGCGGTCGATCCGAAGGGCGAGCTCGGCTCCTACCGCGGCGCGTCGCTTCTCAAGCCCAACGTCCGCGAGGCCGAGGCCCTCGCCGGTCTCCGGGTCCGCAGCCCCGAGGATCTCGATCGGGCCGTCGACCGGATGCGGCGCCGCCTCCCCGCCTGTGCTTTCGTGGTGACCCGGGGCGCGGAGGGCATGCGCATCTACGAGGGAGGCGGGCGCGGGACCGACGTCCACACGGTCGCGCGGGAGGTCTTCGACGTGCAGGGGGCAGGGGACACGACCATCGCCACCCTCGCCCTCGCGCTTCGCGCGGGCGCGAGCCTCCTCGAGGCGGCGGTTCTCGCGAATGCCGCCGCCGGGGTGGTGGTGGGCAAGATGGGCACCGCGGTGGCCCGGCCGGAGGAGGTCCGGGACCTGCTTCCGGCGGCGGCCGAGGCGACGGGAGAGCTCCCGTGATCCGGAGCATGACGGGTTTCGGGCACGGGGGCTTCGAGGCCGGGGGGCTCGCCTTCGAGGTGGAGCTCCGCTGCCTGAACCACCGCTACCTCGACCTCCGCGTCCGCCTGCCGCGGCCGCTCGCGTACCTCGAGCCGCAGGTGCGCGAGCGCCTGCAGCGCCACTTCCGCCGCGGGCGGGTGGACCTCGCCGTCCAGGCGCGCGGCGGGGGAGGGGGGCTCGCGGCCCTCCGGGTGGACCTCGGGACGGCCGAGGGCTACGTCCGCGCCGCCGAGGAGCTGAGGGAGCGCTACGGGCTTCCCGGCGAGCTCGGGGTCGCGGAGCTTCTCGGCCTCGAGGGGGTCGCGCGCTTCGAGGAGCCCGAGCTCGGCGCCGAGGCGGCGGCGGCGCTCCTCGACGCGGTCGAGGCCGCCGCCTGGGAGGCGGCCGGCATGCGCGAGCGCGAGGGCGAGGCCCTCGCCAGGGAGATCCGCGAGCGCCTCGACCGGGTCGAGGCCCTCGCCGGAGAGCTGGCGCTGCGGGGCGAGGAGGTGGTCCGCGCCTGGCGCGAGCGCATCCGGAAGCGCGCGGAGGAACTCGCGCGCGAGGCCGGGGCCGTGGACGAGTCCCGTCTCCACCAGGAGATCGTCGCCGCCGCCGACCGCCTCGACATCGCCGAGGAGACGGCGCGCATCCACAGCCACGTGGCGCAGTTCCGCGGGATCCTGGAGGCGGCGCGGGCGGGGGCGGCGGTGGGACGCAAGCTCGACTTCCTGCTGCAGGAGCTCGGGCGCGAGGCCAACACCATCGGATCCAAGCTCGCCGACGCCGAGGCGGCACACCGCGTGGTGGAGCTCAAGAGCGAGATCGAGCGCATCCGCGAGCAGGTGCAGAACCTTGAGTAGCGGGGGCGATTCCCGGAGCCCGGCGCGGCGCAGCCCCCGGCCGCCGCTGCGGGAGGCCGAATCGGCGCCGGCCGGCCTGCGCATCCTCCACATCGGCTACGGGAACCTGGTCCTCGCCTCCCGGGTCATCGCCATCCTCTCGCCGCAGAGTGCGCCGATGCGGCGGCTCCGGGAGGAGGCGAGCCGGCGCGGCAAGCTCCTCGACGCCACCCACGGCCGGCGCACGCGCTCGATCCTCATCACCGACAGCGACCACGTGGTCCTGTCGGCGGTGCATCCGGAGACGGTGGCGGCGCGACTCGAGGAGTCCACCGGGGGCGGGGAGGGCGGTCGTTGAGCCGGGGGCTGCTCTTCGTGGTCTCGGCGCCGTCCGGCACCGGCAAGACCACCGTCTGCCGGCGACTGCTCGAGCGGGATCCGGGGCTGGCGCTCTCGGTCTCCCATACCACCCGGCGGCCCCGGCCGGGGGAGGTGCCGGGCCGGGACTACCACTTCGTCTCCCACCGGGAGTTCCGGGACCTCGTGGAGCGGGGTGCCTTCGTGGAGTTCGCCGAGTACGGCGGGAACCTCTACGGCACCAGCGAGGCGGAGCTCGAGCGGATCCTCGAGCAGGGGCGCGACGCCCTCCTCGAGATCGAGGTGCAGGGCGCGGCCCAGATCCGGGCCCGGCGGCCGGACGCCCGGGGGATCTTCCTCCTCCCGCCGTCGCTCGAGGTGCTCGAGGCCCGGCTCCGCGGTCGCGGAACCGACGACGAGGAGGCCATCCAGAAGCGCCTCGCGCTCGCCCGCCGGGAGCTCGCCGCCATCGGAACCTTCGACTACGCGGTGGTCAACGACGACCTCGAGGGCACGGTGGACGCGTTGCTCTCGATCATCGAGGCGGAACGCCGGGGCGACCCCGCTCCCGTGCGCGCCCGCTACGGGCGCGAAGCCGCGATCGCACGGCTGCCGTGGCTCCGGAGGGCCCTCGAGACCGCAGCCGGGGGCGGCGGGGGTGACGCCCGCACCGGCTCGACCGGGCCGGAGCCGCTTCGCTAGGCTTCTGGTGCCTCGTTCCGCGGCTGACGGGGTCCCATGCTCCGCTTCAACGACATCGCCGACCGCATCCTCGAGTACAACCCCGGCAGCGATCTCGACCTGCTCCAGCGGGCGTACGTGTTCTCGGCCAAGGTGCACGAGGGGCAGGAGCGGCTCTCCGGCGAGCCCTATCTGATCCACCCCCTCGAGGTGGCGGGCATCCTCGTGGATCTCCGGCTCGACGACGTCACGGTCGCCGCGGGCCTGCTCCACGACACCCTGGAGGACACCCTCACCACGCCGGAGGAGCTACGGAGGCTCTTCGGCGAGGAGGTGACCTTCCTGGTCGAGGGGCTGACCAAGATCGCCCGCATGGAGTTCAGCTCGAGGCGGGCCCGGCAGGCCGAGAACTTCCGCAAGATGCTGCTCGCCATGTCCCGGGACATCCGCATCCTGCTGATCAAGCTCGCGGACCGGCTCCACAACATGCGGACCCTGCAGTTCATGGACGAGGACGCCCGCCGCCGGATCGCCCAGGAGACCCGGGACATCTACGCACCGCTGGCCCACCGGCTCGGCATCCACTGGATGAAGTCCGAGCTCGAGGAGCTGGCCTTCCGGACCCTCGAGCCCCGGATCGCGGAGGAGCTCGAGGAGGCGCTCCGGCTCTCGCGCGGCGCCCGCGAGCGCTACGTCGAGGAGGTGATCGGCGTGCTCTCGGCCAAGCTCGCGGCCGCGGGTCTCGAGGCCGAGGTGACCGGCCGGGTGAAGGAGCTCCACTCCATCCACCGCAAGATGGAAAGCCAGGGCCGGAGCCTGGACCAGATCTACGACGTGATCGCCTTCCGCATCGTCATCGAGGGGCCACCCGAATCGGTGTACATGGCGCTCGGGACGGTGCACGGAACCTGGCGCCCCGTGCCGGGGCGGTTCAAGGACTACGTGGCGCTGCCCAAGGCCAACGGCTACCAGAGCCTGCACACCACCGTGATCGGGCCCTACGGCGAGCGCATGGAGGTGCAGATCCGGACCCGGGAGATGCACCGGAACGCCGAGTTCGGGATCGCCGCACACTGGAAGTACAAGGAGGGGCGCGAGGATCTCGCTCCGGAGGACTCGACCTTCGCGTGGCTGAGCGGCCTCCTCGAGCGGCAGAAGGAAGTGGCCGATCCGCACGAGTTCCTGAGCGCGGTGAAGTTCGACCTCTACTCCGACGAGGTCTTCGTCTTCACGCCCAAGGGGGACGTGATCGACCTGCCCCGGGGCGCCACGCCGGTCGACCTCGCCTATGCGATCCACACCGAGATCGGCTCCCACTGCTCCGGTGCCCGGGTCAATGGCCGACTGGTCTCCCTTCGGACCGAGCTTCGCGACGGAGACACCGTCGAGATCCTGACCAGCCCCTCGCAGTTCCCGCGAAAGGACTGGCTCGACTTCGCCGTCTCCGGGAAGGCCCGGACCAAGATCCGCCAGGCGATCCGCAGCGAGGAGAGACGCCGCAGTCGGGAGCTCGGGCGGCAGATGCTCGAGCGGGAGCTCCGCCGCGCCGGTCTCTCGCTTCCGCGGCTCCTCGAGTCGGGGGAGCTCGCGGCCTACGCCGAAGGGGAGGGCCGCGGCAGCCTCGACGACCTCTTTTCGGCCATCGGCTACGGGCGCCGGGCCGCGGCCGACGTGGTCCGCGCGCTTCGGGGCGAGGAGCCCGAGGCGCCGCCCGCCGCCCCCCCGGCCTCGCGCCGGCGGGGCCTCTTCCGCCGGGGGCGGGCGCCCACCGGCGGCGGGATCCGGGTGGGCGGCCAGCACGACGTGCTCGTGCGGCTCGCGCGATGCTGCTCTCCGATCCCGGGCGACGAGGTGGTGGGCTACGTCACCCGCGGTCGGGGCGTCACGGTGCACGCCGCCGACTGCGAGAAGGCCTTCGGTCTCGACCCCGCCCGCCGCATCGACGTCGAGTGGGATCCGGATGGCTCGCCGCCGCGGCCCGTGCGCCTTCGGGTGCTCTCCGTGGACCGCCCGGGGCTGCTCGCGAAGGTCACGAAGTGCATCTCCGCCGCCGGCGTGAACATCGAGCGGGCCGACGTCCGGACCACGGAGGACGAAACCGCGGTACAGACTTTCGATCTGCTCGTGCCCGATGCGGAGACCCTCGCCGCGGTGATGCGGGAGCTCAAGCGGACGCGGGGCGTGCTCTCGGTCGAGCGGGTGCGCTCTTGAAGCTGCCCATCTCGCTCGTGGTGATCGCCTGCAACGAGGAGGATCGGATCGGGCGCTGCCTCGACTCCGCCTCCTTCTGCGACGATCGGCTGGTGGTGGTGGACGATCGGAGTCGCGACGCGACGGAGGCCACGGCCGCCGCGCGGGGCGCTCGCGTCGTGGTGCACCCCTACCGGGGCAACATCGAGCAGAAGCGCTTCGCCGTGGGGCTCGCGCGCCACCGCTGGGTGCTGTCGCTCGACGCCGACGAGGCGCTCTCGGAGCAGGCTGCCGAGGAGATCGCCGCGCAGTTCCGGGGAGGCGAGCCGGCCGTGGCGGGTTTCGAGCTCGACCGCCTCACCTGGCACCTCGGGCGCTGGATCCGCCACGGCGACTTCCATCCCGACTGGCAGCTCCGCCTCTTCCGGCGGGATCACGCCCGTCTCGAGGGCGTGAATCCCCACGGCCGCGTCGTCTGCGACGGCCCCGTGGTGCGGCTTCGCGGTCCCCTCTACCACTGGAGCTACCGGGACCTCGCGGACCAGGTGCAGCGCATCCAGGATTTCAGCAGCATCCAGGCCCGGGAGCTCGCGGCCCGGGGTCAGCGGGCCGGGTGGCGCCAGCTGCTGCTCCACCCGCCCCTGCGCTTCCTGCGGGCCTACCTGCTGCGGGCGGGCTTCCGGGACGGCGTGCCGGGGCTCGTGATCGCCGTGGCGACCGCCTTCCACGTCTTTCTCAAGTACGCGAAGCTCTGGGAGATCGAGCGGGCCGGCACCGCCTCCGCCCCCTCCCCGGCGCCCCTCGCCGCCGGCGAGGGGCGGGGCAGCCCGCCGGCCGAGGCCCGCGCGCCCGCGGCACCGCGCCCGCCCCGGTGAGGATCCTGCAGCTCAGCTCCGACTGGAAGTGGACCGGGCCGGCCGAACCCATGCTGCGGCTCGCCGTGGCACTCCGGGAGCGGGGCCACGAGGTGGCCCTGGCCTGCCCCGAGCCGCCCTCCCCGGATCGCCGGTCGCTGGCCGGGGAGGCCCGGGCCGTCGGGCTCGGCCCCCGCCTCGCCCTGCGCCGCGACCGACGGGTGCGCCCCCTGGCCGACCGCGCGGAGGTGGCGCGCCTCCGGGCGCTCCTCGAGCGGGAGCGTTTCGATCTGGTCCACGTCTGGCACACCCGGGACCACGTGCTCGCGCTTCGCGCGACCCGCGGCCCCGGGCGGCGGAGGGTTCCGATCGCGCGCTCGTGGCGGATCGGCGGCGACCCGCCGGCCAGCCCGCTGGCGCGCTGGCTCCTCGGACCGGGCGCCGACGGACTCCTCTGTGTCTCCCCGGGGACGGCGGCGCGTTTCCGCGCGCTCCGGCGCGGCCGGCCGGTGCGGGGCGCCTTCGGCGCCGTGGACCTCGGGCGCTTCCGGCCCGGTCCGCCCGATCCGGCGCTCCGGGCGGCGCTGGGGCTGCCGGCGGGTCCCGTGCTCGGCATCGTGGCCCGCGTCCAGCGCCACCGCCGCTTCGACCTGCTGCTCGAGGCCCTGCGCCGGCTCGCGGTGCGCGAGCCCGGCGCCCGGCTGCTCGTGGTGGGCCGGGGGACGCACCTCGACGAGGTCGCGCGGCGGCCGGCCCGCGAGCTCGGCCTCGAGGATCGGGTGATCTTCGCCGGCTATCGTCGGGACGACTACCGGGATGTGCTCCGTCAGATCGGGGTGCTGGTCTTCCTCGTCCCGGGCTCCGACGGAAGCTGTCGGGCCGTCCTCGAGGCGGCGGCCTGCGGGATCCCGGCGCTGGTCAGCCGCCGCGGGGCGCTCCCGGAGATCGTGGCGGACGGCGAGACGGGCCGGGTGGTGGACGAGGACCCGGACGCCCTCGCGGCGGCGGCCGCCGAGCTCCTCGGCGATCCGGGGCTGCGGGAGCGCATGGGTGCGGCGGCGCGGCGCCGGGCAGAACGGCTGTTCCACCCCGAGCGGCTCGCGGAGGAGGCGGAGGCCCTCTACGCCTCGGTGGTGCCCGCGTCCTTCTCGACGCCGTCGGCGTCCTCCTCGGCGTAGAGCCGCCACAGCGTCGCGTAGAGCCCTGGCCGGGCGACGAGCTCCTCGTGACGGCCGACCTGCACGATCCGGCCCCGGTCGAGCACGGCGATCCGGTCGGCCCGCCGGAGGGTCTGCAGGCGGTGGCTGATCACGAGCACCGTTCGCCCCTCGAGCAGGGCGAGGGTCGCCTCCTGGACCGCCCGCTCGCTCTCGGCGTCGAGGGCGCTGGTGGCCTCGTCGAGCACGAGGATGCGGGGGTTGCGCAGGATGGCCCGGGCGATGGTGATCCGCTGCCGCTGGCCGCCCGAGAGCCGCGCGCCGTCCGGACCCACCGGCGTGTCGTATCCCTGGGGAAGCTTCGCGGCGAACTCGTCCACGCGCGCTGCGCGGGCCGCGCGCAGGACCTCCTCGTCGGTGGCGTCCGGTCGCCCGTAGCGGACGTTGTCCCGGATGCTGCCGTCGAAGAGGAAGGGGTTCTGCGTGACCACGGCACAGTGGTCGAGCAGCGAGGCGCGCCGGATCCTGCGCAGGTCCGTGCCGTCGATCTCGATGCTCCCCGCCTGGGGCTCGTGGAAGCGCAGCAGCAGGTCCGCCACCGTCGATTTGCCCGCTCCGGTGCGGCCCACGAGGGCCGTGACCCGTCCCGCCGGGATCTCGAGGTCGAGGCCCCGAAGCACCGGCTCCCGGCCGTAGGAGAAATGCACGCCGCGGAAGCGGATCGCGTCCCGGGGTCCGTCGAGCTCCACGGCATCCGGTGGGTCCGGGCGCTCCCCGGGTGCATCGAGAATCTGGAAGAAGCGCTCCGCGGCCGGGGCTGCGTCCATCAGGTGGTTCCAGCCCCGCGCGAGGGTGCGCGGGTGGCGGTAGGTGGCCTGCATCACCCCGAGGAAGGCGAAGAGGTCGCCCGCGGTGATGCCGAAGCGCTCCTCGAGGACCACCCAGGCGCCCAGGACGAAGAGCGCCATGAAGCTCAGGTTGTTGAGCATCTCGACCACGCTGCGAGAGGCCACGCGGCGCCGGACCACGGCGAGGTGGCGGCGGAAGAGCTTTCGATTCTCGCGGTGGAAGGCCGCCTCCTCCACCTCCTCGGTGCGGAAGGCCTTGATCACCTGGATGCCGGAGAGGATCTCCATCAGGCGCTGCGTGAGGTCCGCGACCTTCTCCTGGCGCCGGAGGGCGCCACGGCGGATTCCCCGGCCGAAGCCCCGGATCACGAGCAGCACCGGGGGGGCGACCAGGAGCGAGACGAGCGTGAGCTGCCAGGAGATGGCGAAGAGGAATCCGAGTCCCACCCCGAGCGAGAGCAGGGCCGTCACGAAGTCGCCGAAGAGGACCGAGAGGCCGCGGTGGGCGTGGTCCACGTCGGTCATGGCGCGGGCGAGGGTGTCGCCCCGGGTGGTGCCCTGGTGGAATCCGAGTGGCAGTCGGAGGAGCCGGTGGCAGAGGGCCTGTCGGATGTCGACCAGGATCCGACCGAGCGTGTACTCCACCAGGTAGTCCTTGGCGAAGCCCGAGAGCGGCAGCACCAGGACGACGAGCCCCGCGAGCGCGACCAGGCGGAGGAAGCTCTCCCGGACCCGCCGCGCCAGAGCCTCCCGGGCCGCCTGCTCCGGCTCCGCCACCGCCGCTTCCGGGGCCGGGAGGGCGGGTGGATCGGCGGCAGGCGCGGGGGGGGCGGGCGGGCTTCCCGCGGAAGGCCCCTCCGGGAGGGCGGCCAGGGGGGCGAGGCGACCGAGCTGGTGCGGCACCACCACCTCGTCGAGCAGGGGCTTCAGCAAGTAGGCCCGAAAGCTCCGCGCCCCCGAGAAGAGCAGGGCGGCCACGACGGCGAGGGCGACGAGGCCGAGGTACGGGCGCGCGAAGCCGAGCAGCCGGATCAGCGCCGGGCGGGGGCGATCGCTCATGGCCTCAGCCGCGGAGGGCCGCGCGGATGTGGTCGCCCGCGCGCCACCCGAGCAGGAGCTCCCCCTCGACACCGAGCGCCGCCACCTCCTCCCGCGGGAGGTGGAACACGGGAGGCCGCGAGGAGAGCCGAAGGTCGACCTCGGCCGGCCATCCCCGGCCGCGCGGGGGATCCGCGAGTGCGAGGTCGTGATCCCAGGTGGGAGCCGGAAAGCGCACCCGGCCCATGCGGCCCTCGCTGAAGGGCATGAGCGCGCGCACCGTCTGCTCGATGCGGTCGGCGGCCTGCCGGAGCGCCTCCGGTTCGGCGGCCGCCACGGTGGAGGCCACCACCTCGCAGGCCGTCTCGCCCCGGGCGAGGGGAAAGGCCTGGACGGCGATCGGCGCCCCTCCGGTGGCCTGGGAGCCCACCAGCACCCGCCGCCCCATGCCCTCGGGCAGGGCGTCCCGGTGCACCCGGAGGTGCAGCGCGACCCGGCCACGGGACGGGGGCGGCACGTCGAGAAGGGGCGAGACGGCGCCCGAGGAATCGGCGGTGGCGAGCCCGAGGTCGTGGCGGGGAGCATTGATCACGAGGGCGCGGCCCAGCCAGACCTCCTCGGGTCGCTCGAGCACGATGCCGGGAGCCGAGGAGACCTCCACCAGCTCGAAGCGCCGCGAGACGGAGCGAAACTCGCCGTGGACCGAGCGCACCCGCCCGCGGAGCAGCTCCCGGAGGTAGACGCCGGCCTCGGGTCGCAGGACGCCGCCGTCGAGGACGGAGCCGTAGAGCCGCGCGCGCGCCTCCGGCGGGACGGGGGCGTCGCCCAGGTGGTGCTGGGCCCGGATCTGGTCCTCGAGCAGCGGGCGGACACCCGGGGGCAGCGTGCGCAGCTCGACCGGCAGCCCGCGCTCCCGGGGCGCGGGGCGGCCTCGGCTCCGGAGCCGGCTGGTTTTCACCACCGGGGCCTCGAGCAGTGCCGCCTGCTCGCGGCGGCTGGCCTGGGCCAGCAGATGCAGCAGCTCCCGGGCCTCGTCCGGCTTGAGCAGCCCCCAGGTCACCCACTCCTCGGCCGTGAGCCCGAGCTCGCCCACCTCGATGCGGGCCCGGTCGGTGACGTACTGGTACGCCAGCGGGTCGGTGGGCATGCGCCGCCGCTCCACCAGGGGCAGCGAGAGTTCGCGCAGGCAGGCGTCGAGGACGCCGCCCCGCGCTCCTCCCACGGGCAGGAAGGGTTCGCGCCAGGCGGGGTGCGCCCGGGCCGCGGCCTCCTCCTCCACGACGAGCACGCGCAGGCCGCGCATGCCGAGGCGGATGGCGGCGAAAAGCCCTGGCAGCGCGGAGCCGAGCATCACCACGTCCCAGCGCCGGGCGCGCAGGCTGGCGGCGCCCTGGCGGGAGGCGAGGCGGCTCATCAGCGGCGGCTCGCGGCCCGGGCGAAGAGCAGCGGCGGTTCGTCGGGCTCCTTGCGCTCGATCTCGCCGATCCGGTAGGCGCGCTCGCCCATGCCCTCGAGGCGCTCGGCGATCTCCTGCGCCTCGTCGCGCGGCACGATCAGGATCATGCCGATGCCACAGTTGAACACGCGGAGCATCTCGGCCTCGGCGATCTTCCCGAGCTCCTGGAGCAGGTCGAAGATCGCGGGCCGCGGCCACGCCGCGGGGTCGATGCGGGCGCGCACGCCCTTCGGGAGCACCCGGGGCACGTTGCCCTCGAAGCCACCACCGGTGATGTGGACCATGCCGTTCAGGGTGAAATCCCGCAGGAGGTTCAGCACGGGCTTCACGTAGATGCGCGTCGGCGTGAGCAGCGCGCCGGCCAGCGTGGTATTCAGACGCTCGTGCACGGCGAAGAGGTCGGCGCGTCCCTCCTGCCCGGCCTCTTCGAGGATGCGCCGGATCAGGGAGTAGCCGTTGCTGTGGCAGCCCGAGCTCGCGAGGCCGAGCAGCACATCCCCCTCTCCGACCGTGGAGCCGTCGATGACGCGGTCGCGTTCCACCACGCCGACCCCGAAGCCGACGAGCTCGAGATCGCCCTTCCGCATCATCCCGGGCATGCTCGCGGTCTCGCCGCCGACGAGCGCGCACCCGGCCCGGCGGCAGCCCTCGGCCACGCCCCGGAGCGCGGCCTTCACCTGCTCGGGCTCGAGCTCGCCCATGGCCAGGTAGTCCAGGAAGACCAGCGGCTCCGCACCCTGCACCACGAGGTCGTTCACGACCATGGCCACGCAGTCGATGCCCACCGGCTCGAAGCGGCCCACCTCGGCCGCGAGGCGCAGCTTGGTCCCGACACCGTCGTTGCCGGCGACCAGGATGGGATCCCGGTAGCGCTCGGGGATCTTGAACAGCCCCGCGAATCCGCCGATCGACGAGAGCACCTCGGGCCGGAAGGTGGAGCGGGCGATCTCGCGGATCTCGTCGACGAGCCCCTCGTCCCGGTCGAGATCCACACCGGCGCGGGCGTAGGAGGGCGCCGCGCCGCCGAGGGCGGCGGCGCCGGAGGAGGACCCGGGGCGTCGGGAGTCCGGGGTTCGGCTCACCGGGCATGGGATACGGGACCGGCGGGGCGGGGTCAATCGGGGCACCGCACCCCCCCGAGGGAGCTCGCGTTCGCGGTGCTATGCTCCCCCCGTGCGGATCGCGGTGGTGATCCCGGCGCTCGACGAGGCAGACACCGTGGCCGGGGCGATCGCGAGCGCACGGGCGCCCGGAGCGGAGGTGGTGGTCGTGGACGGCGGAAGCCGGGACGGGACCACCGCACGGGCGCGGGAGGCCGGGGCGCGGGTGATCACCGCGCCGCCCGGGCGGGCGCGGCAGCTCCAGGCCGGCTTCGCGGCCACCGATGCCGAGGCGGTGATCTTCCTCCACGCCGACACGTGGCTGCCTCCGGGGTACGCGGACCTCGTCCGGCGTGCGCTCGCGGAGCCGGCCGTGGTGGGCGGCGCCTTCGGGTTCCGGTTCCGCGAGTCCGGGCCCGCGCTTCGGGTCGTCGAGTGGGGAGCCCGCCTGCGGAGCCGCTGGCTCCGGCTCCCGTACGGAGACCAGGCCCTGTTCTGCCGTGCCGTGGTGCTCCGCCGGCTCGGCGGGGTGCCCCAGGTGCCCATCATGGAGGACCTCGACCTCGTGGCCACGCTTCGCCGGCACGGCCGCTTCGTCCTGCTTCCCGCCGACGCCACCACCTCGGCGCGCCGCTACCTCGAGCGGGGGGTGGCGAGGACGGTGCTCCGGAACAGCGGGGCCCTGCTCGGGCGGGCCCTCCGCCTTCCCCGGGAGCGCCTCGCCGCCTGGTACCGCCGGTGAACGCACCGGAGGCCGCCTTCGAGACGAGCGCCGTCGGAGGAGCGGGCGCGCGTTCCGCCTTCCGGCGGCTGCTCTCCTACGTCTCGCGGAACCGGGGCTACTACGCCGTCGCCGTGGCCAGCATCCTGGCCTACGTGGGCGGCTTCGTGGTGATCCCGCTGCTCGTGGGATGGGCCATCGCGGCGGTGGAGCAGGGGCTGCCCGCGGCGGAGGTCGCGCGGCGCTGCGCCATCCTGGCCGGCGCCGCGGTGGCCCGCGCGGTGGTCCGCTACTTCTCGCGAACCCTGGTCTTCCACGCGGCTCGGGAGATCGAGTACGAGATCCGGGGCGACCTCTTCGGCCACCTGCAGCGGCTGCCCCAGTCCTTCTTCCTGCGGTGGCGCACCGGCGACCTGATGAGCCGCTGCGTCAACGATCTCAACTCGGTCCGGCTGCTGCTCGGCCCGGGCCTGCTCTCCCTGGTGCAGACGCCCGTGATGTACCTCGCCGTCCTCGGCGCCATGTTCCACCTCGAGCCGCGGCTCACGGCGCTGGTGATCCTCCCCTATCCCCTCTTCATCCTGATCGCGCGGACCTTCGGCCGGGGGATCCACCGCTACAACCTCCTGGTGCAGGAGGCGCTCTCCGACCTCTCGAGCCAGCTCCAGGAGACCATTTCCGGGATCGCGGTCGTGAAGGCCTACGCCATGGAGCCCGAGTCCGAGCGGCGCTTCGAGGAGGCCAACGAGCGGCTCTTCCGGCGGCAGCTCGGCCTCGTCCGGGTGAACGCCGCCATGCCCGCCATCACCAGCCTGCTGCCGGCTGCCGCCATGTGGATCGTGCTCTACGTGGGCGGGCGGGAGATCCTGGCCGGGCAGATGACGGTGGCGAGCTTCTTCACCTTCGCCATGTACATCTACGAGCTCACCTTCCCGACCTTCATCATGGGCTGGGTGGTGGCGCTGATCCAGCGGGGCGCCGCGTCCATGCAGCGGATCGACGAGATCCTTCGGGTCGCCCCCTCCATCGCCGACCGGGAGGACGTGGCTCCGGTGGACGAGCTCGGGGGTGAGATCGCCTTCCACCGGCTCACCTTCCGCTACCCCGGCGAAGGGCGGGAGCCCGCGCTCCGGGACCTCCACCTGCGCATTCCCGCCGGCTCCACGCTGGGCGTGGTGGGGCCGGTGGGCTCCGGCAAGAGCACCCTGGCCTCGGTGATCCCCCGCCTCTACGAGGTCGACGACGGCCGGATCACCATCGACGGCATCGATATCAACCGGATTCCGCTCCGCACCCTGCGCTCCTCGATCGCCGTGGTGCCCCAGGAGTCCTTCCTCTTCTCGCTCACCCTCGCGGAGAACATCGCCTTCGGCCGCCCGGGAATGAGCCGGGAGGAGATCGAGGAAGTCGCCCGCCGGGCCCAGCTTCACCGCGACGTGGCCGAGCTGCCCCAGGGCTACGACACCGTGGTGGGCGAGCGCGGCGTGATGCTCTCCGGCGGGCAGCGACAGCGGGCGGCCCTCGCCCGGGCTCTGGCCATGGACCCGAAGATCCTCATCCTCGACGACGCGCTCTCGAGTGTCGACGGCGAGACGGAGGCCCGGATCCTGCGGGAGCTGCGCCGCGAGATGGGTCGCCGAACCCTGGTGATCGTCTCGTCGCGGGTCTCCGCCGTGCGGGAGGCGGACCGCATCGCGGTCCTCGAGGACGGCCGGCTCGTCGAGCTCGGCACCCACGAGGAGCTCCTCGCGCGGGGAGGGCTCTACGCCCGGCTCTGTCGGGAGCAGGAGGAGTCCCCGGAGTCCGAGGCGCCCGAGGCGATCCGGGCCGGGGCCGCCGGCGGCGGGGGGGGCGCATGAGCGCGCCGGGTGCCAGCATCCACGAGGAGGAGGCGCTCGGCAAGGCCCTCGACGCCCGCCTGGTGGCCCGGCTCTGGCGCATCGTCCGCCCCTACCGCGGGCAGGTGGCGCTCACGCTGGCGCTCGTGGTGCCGCTCTTCGCCCTCGAGCTCCTCCCGGGCTGGCTGATCAAGATCGGGCTCGACCGGGTCTTCGGCAGCGCCGCCGCCTCGGAGCCCGCCGGCCCCCTGGTGCGGCTCTTCGACCCCCCGGCGGGCCTCGACCCGCTCACCTGGCTCGCGCTGCTCTACCTCGGCGCCATGCTGGGCGGGGCCGGTCTGCAGTTCCTCCACATGGCGCTCATGGGCCGCACGGGCCAGTTCGCGATGCGGGACCTCCGCCGCGAGGTCTTCCGGCACATCCAGAAACTCCACCTGGGCTTCTTCGACCGGTACCCGGTGGGGAGGCTGGTCACCCGGGCCACCAACGACATCGAGAACCTCGCCGAGATGTTCTCCTCGGGCATCGTGGCCCTGGTCACCGACCTGGCCAAGATGGTGGTCCTGGCCGGCGTCCTCTTCTGGCTGGATGCGCGGCTGGCCCTCGCCGCCTTCGCCGTGGTTCCGCTCCTCGCCGTGGCGGCGGTGGTCTTCCGCTACAAGGTGCGCGAGGCCTTCCGCAAGGTCCGGGTCCGGATCGCGCGCATCAACGCGATGCTCCAGGAGACCGTGACCGGCATGAAGGTGGTGCAGCTCTTCACCCGGGAGGCGCGAAACGAGGCCGACTTCGAGCGGCTGAACGCCGCCCATCGCGATGCCTGGAAGCAATCGATCCGCTACGACGCCGCCCTCTTCGCGGTGGTGGAGCTCGCCACCGGCATCACGGTGGCCGTGATCATCGGCTACGGCGCGGGCATCGCGGAGGTGGGCACCCTGTATCTCTTCATCGAGTGGATGCGCCGCTTCTTCCTCCCCCTGCGGGACCTCTCCGCCAAGTACTCGGTCATGCAGTCCGCCATGGCGAGCGCGGAGCGCATCTTCCAGCTCCTCGACACCGAGCCGGCCATCCGGGACCCGGATCACCCGCGACTGCCGGCGCCCGGGCGCCGGGGTGCGGTGGCCTTCGAAGGGGTCTCCTTCGCGTACCAGCCGGGCGAATGGGTGCTCCGGGACCTCTCCTTCGAGGTCGAGCCGGGCGAGCGGGTGGCCTTCGTGGGACCCACCGGCGCCGGGAAGACCTCGGTGATCAAGCTGCTCGCGCGCCTCTACGAAGTGGATCGCGGGCGGATCCTCCTCGACGGGGTGGACCTCCGCGAGCTGCCCCAGCGGGAGCTCCGGCGGCGGGTGGCCATGGTCCTCCAGGACGTCTTCCTGTTCAGCGGCACCATCGCCGACAACATCGCCCTCGGCCGCAAGGATGTCTCCCGCGCGGAGATCGAGGCCGCCGCGCGGAGCGTCGAGCTGCACCGCTTCATCGAGACCCTGCCCCGGGGCTACGACACCGAGGTCCGGGAGCGGGGCGCCAACCTCTCCGCCGGGCAGCGGCAGCTCCTCGCCTTCGCCCGGGCGCTGGTCCACGGGGCCGATGTCCTGGTCCTCGACGAGGCCACGAGCTCCATCGACCCGGAGACCGAGGCCCTGGTCCAGCGGGGCATCCGCCGGGTGCTCGAGGGCCGGACCGCCCTGGTCATCGCCCACCGGCTGTCCACCATCCGCGACGTGGACCGCATCTTCGTGCTCCACCGCGGCCGGATCGTCGAGGCCGGCACCCACGAGGATCTGCTCGCCGCCGGCGGCCTCTACCAGCGGCTCTACCTCCACCAGATGCAGGAGGCGGGCCTCCCCTTGTCATCGCCGGCCGGCGCTGATAGAAAGGGGCTGTCCCCAAGACCCCCCGCCCCCTGAGCCCTGGCCCGACGCCTCCGCGCGGGCCGCGAGGCGGAGTTGCGACTCAAGGCCCTCGAGATCCACGGCTTCAAGTCCTTCGTCGACAAGACGGTCCTGCGCTTCCGCGAGGGGATCACGGCCATCGTGGGACCCAATGGCTGCGGCAAGTCGAACGTGGTCGATGCGGTGCGCTGGGCCATGGGCGAGCAGGCCCCCCGGCGCCTGCGGGGCCGGGGCATGGAGGACGTGATCTTCGCCGGCTCGGAGTCCCGGGCACCGGTGGGAATGGCCGAGGTCTCGCTGGTCTTCGACACCTCGGACGGCGGCGTTCCCCCGCCTTTCGGGGACTACCCGGAGGTCCGGATCTCCCGGCGGCTCTACCGCTCGGGTGAGTCCGAATACCTGATCAACAAGACCCAGGTGCGACTGCGGGACGTGCTCGACTTCTTTCGCGATACGGGCGTCGGAACCCGTGGCTACACCATCGTGGAGCAGGGCCGGATCGCGGAGATCGTCTCCATGCGCCCCGAGGAGCGGCGGCTGCTCATCGAGGAGGCGGCGGGCATCTCCAAGTACAAGGCCCGGCGGCGCGAGGCCGAGAGCAAGATCGCCTCCACCGAGCAGAACCTCGCGCGGGTGTCGGATGTCCTCGGAGAGATCCGCCGACAGATCGGATCCCTCGAGCGGCAGGCCCGCAAGGCGGCCCGCTACAAGGCCCTTCGCGAGGAGATGCGGCTGCTCGACCTGAGCCTCGCGGCCGACGATCGCCGGGAGCGGGTGGCCCGGATCGACGAGGCCGAAACCGCCCTCGAACACCTCCGGGACGCGGTCACCGCGCTCGACGCGCGCGTGGCCGAGCGCGAGCTCGCGCTCCGCGAGCGGCGGATCCACCTCGCCGAGCGGGAACGGCTCCTCGCCGAGGGCAGCGAATCGCTGTTCGCGCTCCGGGCCCGGATCGTGGAGCTCGAGAGCCGGATCGAGTTCGAGCAGCGGGAGCGGGAGCAGCTCGGTCTGCGCGCCGAGGAGCACGCCGAGGAGCTCGAGCGCCTCCGGGAGCAGCGCGCCGCGGCGGCGGCCGAGCTCGAGCGCAGCCGGGACGAGCTCGCGGCGCTCGAGTCCGCCTCGGGCGCGGCGGCGGAGCGGCTCGCCGCCGCGGAGGCCGAGGCCCGGGACGCGGCCACCGCCCTGCGGGAGCTCGAGCGGGAGCGGGAGCGACTCGCCGGCCTGCACCTCGAGGCCGTCACCCGGATCGCCCGGGCCGAGGACCGGGTGCAGTCGCTCGAGGAACGGCGCACGGCCCTCGAGCAGCGTCTGCGGAGCCTCGATGCGGAGATGGAGGCCCATGGGGTCGAGGCCGGAGAGGCGGGACGGGAGGAGGCGGGCCTCGAGGAGCGCCTCCGCGAGCTCCTCGAGGAGCGGGACCGCCTCATGAACGCGCTCCGGGCGGCCCTCGGCCGCCAGGAGGAGCGGGCCGACGAGCTGCAGCTCCTCCAGGAATCGCTGCAGGCGCTGCGGGAGCAGCGGGAGACCGCCCGGGCGCGGCTCGTCTCCCTGCGCGAGCTCCTCGAGACGGGCGAGACCCTTCCGCCCGGCACCCGGCACCTGCTCGCGGACCCCGGCCGCGAGGGCGTCCGCGGCCTGCTCCGCGAACTCGTCGAGGTCGATCCGGGCTTCGAGCGGGCGGCCGAGGCCGCCCTCGGCGACCGGGCGGACGCCCTGGTGGTGGACTCGGCCGCCCGGGGGCTGGGCCTGCTCCGGGAGCTGGCCCGCTCGGCGGCCGGGGGCGCCGTGCTCCAGTTCCCGCTGCCCGAGGTCCATCACCCCACCGGGCTGGTGCCGCTGGGCGAGCCCCTGCTGGAGCGGGTCCGGCCGCAGCCCGGGGTTGCGGGGCTCGTGCACGAGCTCCTCGCCGGGGTGAACGTGGTCGAGGATCTCGGCGAGGCGCTCGAGGTCTACGGGAACGGGAGGCTTCCCGCGACCTTCGTGACCCGCGAGGGCGACCTCCTGCGTCCCGATGGCCTCCTCGTAGGCGGGGGCGACACGGGTCGGGAGGGATCCCTCCGGCGCCAGAGGGAGGTTCACGAGCTCGACCTCGAGGTGGCGGAGCTCGACCGCCAGGTGCGTGCCGAGGAGCGCCGGGTCCGCGGTGCCGAGGCGGCCCTCTCGGAGCTGCGGGAGGAGATCGAGAACCTCCGCAATCGCCACCACACCGCCGCGCTCGCGGTGGCGAGCCTGGAGGGCGACCTCGAGCGGCAGCGGGAGCGCGCCAAGGCCCTCGTGGAGGCCCGGGAGGCCCGCCTCGCGGAGCGGCGCACGCGGGTCGCCGAGCTGGCGCGGATCGACGAGGAGCTCGCGGGGCTCGGGGAGCGCCTCGAGGCCGATCGGGCCGCGCGGGCCCGGCACCAGGAGGCCCTTGATGCGATCGGCGTCCGGATCGCCGGCGCAACCCGCGCGCTGTCCCGGCTCGAGGCCCGGGCCACGGAGCGCCGGGTGGAGCACGCCGGTCGGGTGGAGCGCCGGGACCGGCTGGTGGCGGAGCGG
>JALSIO010000262.1 GCA_026989995.1 Myxococcales bacterium | reverse complement strand
CGACCCTCTCCCGACCGCCGACCCTCCCGCCCCATGCGGGATCTCTTCTCCGTCGAGGGCAAGGTGGCGCTGGTGACCGGCGGCTCCCGGGGAATCGGTCTCATGATCGCCCGGGGCTACGTCGAGCACGGCGCCCGGGTGTACATCTCGTCCAGAAAGGCGGATGCCTGCCGGAAGGCTGCGGAGGAGCTCTCCGCGCTGGGAAGCTGCACCCCCATCCCGGGCGACGTCGGAACCGAGGCCGGCTGCCGCGCCCTCGCCGAGGCCGTGGCCGAGCGCGAGCGCGAGCTCCACATCCTCGTGAACAACGCGGGTGCCAACTGGGGTGCACCGCTCGAGGAGTACCCGGAGGCGGCGTGGGACAAGGTGCTGGCCGTGAACCTGAAGGGCGTCTTCCACCTGACCCGCGCCTGCCTGCCGATGCTCCGGGCGGCTTCGAAGCCGGGCGATCCCGCGCGCGTGATCAACATCGGCTCCATCGACGGCATCCGGGCCCCGGTCCTCGAGACCTACGCCTACTCCTCCTCCAAGGCTGGCGTGCACCACCTCACCCGCGTGCTCGCCCACCGCCTCGCCCGGGAGGGCATCACCGTGAACGCGGTCGCCCCCGGGCCCTTCGAGAGCAAGATGATGGCTGCCACCCTCGAGCGCTTCCGCGACGCCATCGTGAGGAGCTGCCCCCTCGGCCGGATCGGCGAGCCCGAGGACATGGCGGGGGTCGCCATCTACCTGGCCTCCCGCGCCGGGGCGTACCTGACGGGCGCCGTGATCCCGGTGGACGGCGGCATCTCCACCACCCACGGACCGTGAGGCGCGGGCCGGCTTCACCGCGCGGCCCGGTCGGCCCCGGAGCCGCGCACGAGGAGAAGGGAGAAGGCAGATGGCTGAACCGGGCGGAGCCGAAGGGAGCGGGGCGCATCCCGTCGCCGCGGTCTCGGGCTCGGCCTCGGGCATCGGCGCCGCGGTGCGGTCCCGCCTCGAGGCCGAGGGCTTCCGGGTGATCGGGATCGACCTCCGGGATGCCGAGGTGGAGGCGGACCTCTCCACCGGAGCCGGCCGCGCGGCGGCCGTGACCGGCGTCCGCGAGCGCTGTGGCGGCGCCCTCGACCGCCTCGTCCTCTGTGCCGGCCTCGGCGCGCATGTGGGCGGCCCCGTGGTGGCGGTGGTGAATTACTTCGGCACCGTGGAGCTCCTCGACGGCCTGCTCCCCTGCCTCGAGGGCCGACCCGGTGCCGCCGCGGTGGCCACCTCCTCCAACTCGGCCCAGATGGGCCCCTTCCGGGACCACCCGGTGGTGGCCGCACTGCTCGCGCACGACGAGGCCCGGGTCCGCGAGCTGCTCGAAGGGGATGCCGGCTACATCGCCTATGCCGCCTCCAAGCACGCCGTGGCCCACGCCGTCCGACTCCGGGCCACGGAGTGGGGCGGGCGGGGGGTGCGGCTCAACGCCGTGGCGCCCGGCCCGACCCGCACGCGGATGCTCGCCGCCACCGAGGAGCACCCACTCTTCCGCCGCGGCCTCGAGGACCTCCCCATGCCCCTCGCCCGGCCCGCCGACCCTGGGGAGGTCGCCGAGGTGATCGCCTTCCTCGTCGGGCCCGGGGCCTCCTTCGTCCACGGCGCCGTCTGGTACGTCGACGGCGGCACCGATGCCGCCGTGCGGCCGGACGCGTTCTGAACGCCGGCGGCCGGTGCCCGATCCGGGAGACGGCCCCCGGTGCAGTCCGCCCCCCCGAGCCCGGGTGCCTCGACCCCGCCCGGGCGCGTTAGGATGCACGGGCGCGGTCCCGGGCCCCGCGCCGGACGGCCCGCACCCGCGCGGGTGAAGGGGCGGCGCCTTGCGGATCCTCCACACCGCCGACTGGCACCTCGGCCGGATCCTCCACGGGGTCCACCTGACCGACGACCAGGCCCACGTGCTCACTCAGCTCGTCGAGATCGTCGCCGAGACCCGGCCCGACGTGGTCGTGGTCGCCGGCGACGTCTACGATCGTGCGATCCCTCCCCCGGACGCCGTCGCACTCCTCGACGACACCCTCGCGTGCGTGGCCGATGGCCTCCGGACCCCCGTGGTGCTCATCGCCGGGAACCACGACAGCCCCGAGCGCCTCGGATTCGGGGCCCGGCTTCTCGCCGCCGGAAGGCTCCACGTGGTGGGCCGCCTTCCCGAGAAGCCCGCGCCCCTGGTCCTGGAGGACGCGCACGGGCCCGTGGAGATCCACGCCCTGCCCTTCGCCGAGCCCCCGGTCGTGCGGGAGCGCACCGGCGATCCGGGCGTGCGCGACACCGCCTCGGCCCTCCACCGGCTCCTGGACGATGCCCGGAAGGCCCGGAACCCGCGCCACCGCGCCGTCCTCGTGGCGCACGCCGCAGTCCTCGGCTGCGAGACCACCGAGTCGGAACGGCCGCTTTCCATCGGCGGCACCGACGCCGTCCCGCCCCGGATCTTCGAGGGCTTCGACTACGTCGCCCTCGGCCACTTCCACCGCGCCCAGGCCGCCGGGGCGCCACGGGTTCGCTACGCCGGCTCCCTGCTTCCCTATTCCCTCTCGGAGATCGGGCAGGACCGGTCCGTCTCGCTCGTGGAACTCGACGCCGCGGGCCGGGTCGCGGTGGAGGAGATCGCGCTCCGGCCACGCCGAGCCCTCCGGCGGGTGGAGGGTACCCTCGCGGAGCTCGAGGCCGCCGGCCGCAGCGACCCGGCGCGGGAGGACTACGTGGTGGTGCGGCTCCTCGACCGGGGCCCGCTCCTCGACCCCGTGGGCCGCCTGCGCAGCATCTGGCCGAACCTGCTCCACATCGAACGACCGTCCCTCGCCGCCCCGGACGCCCGCACCCGAGTCGAGGGGGCCCGGCGCCTCCGCGGACGCTCGGAGATCGAGCTCTTCGCCGACTTCGTGCGGGAGACCACCGGCGAGGAGCTCGGGGATGCCGAACGGGTCGCCCTCGGCGGTGTGCTCGAAGCCCTCGCCCGACGCGAGCGGGAGGCGGACTGATGCGCCCGCTCCGCCTCGAGCTCCAGGCCTTCGGCCCCTTCGCGGGTTTTCTCGAGCTCGACTTCCGCTCCCTCGGGGACCGCTCGCTCTTCCTCATCCACGGCCCCACCGGCGCCGGCAAGACGTCCCTCCTCGACGCACTCTGCTACGCCCTCTACGGCGAGGTCTCCGGCCGCGACCGGAGCCGCGGGGAGCGCATCCGCAGCGACCACGCCCCGCCCGATCTGCCGACCCGCGTCGCCCTCGAGTTCGCGGTGGGGGCCGTGCACTACCGCATCGAGCGGAGCCCCGGCCAGGAACGCCCCAAACGCCGCGGCGGCGGCACCACCCGGGAGCCGGCCCGGGCGACGCTTTGGCGCAGGACGGGGAACGCCCCGTCCGCATCCGAGCAGGTGCTCGCCAGCCGCCCCACCGAGGTCGACGGGGAAGTCGAGCGCATCCTCGGCTTCAGCGCCGAGCAGTTTGCCACGGTCGTACTCCTGCCCCAGGGCGAGTTCCGCCGGGTGCTCACGGCGGATTCGAAGGAACGGCAGGCCATCCTCCAGGCGCTCTTCCGGACCGAGCGCTACCGGGAGATCGAAGCGGCGCTCCGCGGGGCCGCCGACGAGCTTCGCGCCCGGATCGAAGGGCTCCGGGAACGCCGCGATGCCGTCCTCCAGGAGCACGGCGCCGACCACGCCGAAGCCCTCGAAGCCGAGCTCGCCGCGGCCCGGTCGGAGCGGTCCGCCCTCGCCGAGGCGCTGAGCGCGGCCCGCCGGGTCGAGGCGCACGCCGCGCAGCACCTCGACGCCGGCCGCCGCGCTGCCGAGCGCCTTCGGGAGCGCGAGGAAGCCCGCACGGCCCTCGCCGACCTCGACGCGGGCCGCGAGGAGCTCATGGCCCTCGAACGCCGGCTCGAGGCG
>JALSIO010000261.1 GCA_026989995.1 Myxococcales bacterium | reverse complement strand
GTGCTGCAGGCGGGCCGGGTGGTGGAGTGCGGAACCCACGCGGAGCTCGCGCGGCGCGAGGGCGGCGTCTACCGCACTCTGCTCGAGACGGAGGCCGCCCCCGGCGGGCTCGCTCCGAGCGCCGGGGGAGGGGGCGAGGCGGATCGGCGCGCGGGAGGGGTCCGGTGAGGAGGCACCTCGAGGAGCCCGGCGACTTCGGCCACCGGGAGGCGCTGCGCGTCCTCGGCCGGGCGCTGCGCTACGTGGCGCCCTTCCGGGGGCGGATGGTGCTGAAGGGCGTCTTCCTGGTGGTCAGCCTCCTGCCGCTGCTCTTCCTCCCCTGGCCGGTCAAGATCGTCGTGGACCACGTGCTCCTCGGCGTTCCGGTGGGCGACCCCACCACGCCCTACCCGGCGCTCCTCGCGCCCCTCGTCTCGCTCCTCGAGGGGCGCGGACCCCTCGAGATCCTCGCGATCGTGGTGGGCGTGCAACTCGGACTCGTGGTGCTCCTCGGCGCGGTGGGAACCGGCGGGGCGGAGCGGGACCAGGCCGACGCCTATCTCGCCTCCGGCCACGACCGGGCCACCCGCACCGAGAACGAGGCCAACGCCGGCTTCAGCCAGGCCAGCGGGCTCCTCGGCCTCGCCGACGTGCTGTTCACGATCCGGCTGACGCAGGCCCTCAACCACCGGATCCGCTCGCGGCTTTTCGAGAGGCTGCAGCGGCTTCCGATGGCCTCCTTCGACGAGGAGCGGATCGGGGACGCGGTCTACCGCGTGATGGCCGACACCCCATCCATCACCACCGGCGTCTACCGCATCCTTCTCACGCCGGTGGGCTCGCTGGTCATGGCGGCCGCGACCATCGCCGTGATCCACTCCACCTTCGGCGCACACCCGCCCATCGTGTGGACGGCGGTGGCGCTGCTCGGGATCTCGCTGGTGGCAACCGCGCCCTTCGCGCGGGCCCTTCGCCGGCGGGCGAGCCGGAGCCGCAGGACCGGTGCCGCCACCACCGCCACCCTCGAAGAGGGCCTGAGCCAGATCGTCGCGGTCCAGAGCCTCGGTGCCGAGGCGCGCGCGCGCCGCCGCTTCGACCACGACAGCTGGGCCTCGTTCACGCGCCACCGCGCCCACGTGGCGCTGGTCATGGGGATCGCGCTGGCAGCGGGAGTCCCCGGCCTCCTGGCCGCCTCGCACGGCTTCTCGTACGCGGCCGGGCTGGTGATCGACGGCCGCATCTCCATCGGCGACTTCGGCCTGCTCCTGAGCTACTTCCTGATGCTCACCCTGGCCTGCGTGGAGCTGGGCGCGCTCTTCATCCGCGTCCAGGACGCCGCCGTCGGCCTCGACCGCGTCTTCTTCCTGATGGATCTGCCGGGCGAGGAGGATCCTCCCGGTGCGCGGGACCTGCCCCCGCTCGAGCGCGAGATCCGGGCGGAGGAGGTCTCCTACACCCACCCCGACGGCACCCGTGCGCTCTCGGAGGTCTCCCTGTGCGCGCGGCGGAACGAGGTGCTCGCGCTGGTGGGGCCGGCCGGCGCCGGCAAGACCACCCTGGCGTGGCTGCTCGCGGGCTTCGCGGCGCCGACCCGCGGCCGGATCCTCTACGACGGGCACGACCTCGCCCGCGCGACGAGACGCTCCGTGCGGGACCAGGTCGCCTTCGTGTTCCAGGAGACCACCCTCTTCGATGCCACGGTGGAGGAGAATCTCCGGCTCGGCTGTCCGGACGCCTCCCCGGAGGCGATCTGGCGGGAACTCGAGATCGCCGGGGCCGACGCCTTCGTCCGCCGGCTTCCGGAGGGCATCCGGACGCGCCTCGGCCGCGGGGGAGGCAAGCTCTCGGTGGGGCAGAAGCAGCGCCTCGCCATCGCCCGGGCGCTGGTGCGCCCCTCGCGCCTGCTCGTGCTCGACGAGCCCACCTCGGCGCTCGACCCGGAGACGGAAGCTCGGATCCTCGCTGCGCTCCGCGAGGCCGCGGGAGACCGGGTGGTGGTGGTGATCACCCACCGCCTGTCGACCGTGCGCATGGCCGACCAGATCCTCTTTCTCGAGGAGGGCCGGGTGCGCGAGCGCGGTTCCCACGAGGTGCTGATGGCCCTGCCGGGAGGCGCCTACCGGCGCTTCGTGGAGCTCCAGACGCGCGGGGCGGCGTGAGGGCCGGCTCCCCGCCGCCCGGCCGGTTCGCGCCTTCAGGAGCCGAGTGCGCGGTCGACGGCCGCCAGCACCACCGCGGGATCCGAGCGCCGCTGGTAGTTCTCCGACTGGTCGAGGAAGCGCACGATGCCCTCGCGATCGGCGACGGTCGTGGTGGGAACGGGAAGGCCGCGAAGGCGCGGTGGACCCGAGTGGAAGCCCCGGTTGCGCAGACCGTAGAGGTCCGTGACCTCGAGCTCGGGATCGGAGAGCATGACGGCCCGGAGCCCGTGGCGCGGGTGTCCGGCGCGGATCGCCGCGGGCCTGTCGGTACACACCGTCACGAGGGCGACGTCCCGCCGCTCGAGCTCGGGCCGGATCTCCCGCTCCCATCGCCGCAACTCGGCGACACAGTACGGTCACCAGTGGCCGCGGAAGAACTTGAGGACCACCGGACGACCGGCGAGGCTGGAAAGCGAGAAGGGCCGGCCCTCCTCGTCGGTCGCGGTGAACTCCCGGAGCTTCTCACCGACCCGGATCGCGTCCGGTCCGACCTTCTGCCGGCTGATGGCGACGGTGAAGCTGAGAAACGAGCCGACGACCACCGCGACGCCCGCCAGGGGGCCCGCCACCCATCCGGCCCCGCGGAGGAGTGCCGCCACGCCCAGGGCGACCCCCAGGAGCCAGGCGGCCACGAATCCGCGCCGGTCGGCCGGAATCCGGACCTGCCGGGCGCGCGCGAACCAGAGCACGGTGGTGGCGGCGACGAGGGCGAAGGCCAGCAGCGCGAGCCAGGCCGGGCGCATGCCCCGATTCTAGTCGGATCCCGTCCCGGCGCACGGAGCCGGGTCCCGCCCCGGCGCACGCGCTTTCGGGGGGTGCGCCGGGGCGCCCGCAGAGGCGGGTCGGCCACGGGCCGACGTCGGGGACCCTTCCGGATCGTCTGGAAGTCCGGGACCCTTGAGCCCCGCGGGCCCGCGGCTGCCGCCCGTCCGGCGAGGGCTCCCGCCAGCGAGCGGGAAGGAGAGAACGAGAGCGAGGTCGGACGCCCATCCCCGGCGAGCCCGGCGGGTTCGACCCGAGGTCCGGTGTCCGGCAGAACGGCCGATCGCGGCGAGAAGAGCCGCGCCTCCGCACTCGAAAATCCATCTCCAGAACGTGTCGGTGAATGCGCGGACAGAGCGCCGGCGAATGGGCGGAGGCCGGGCCCGATCGACGCGTTACGCTGTAGCCATGTCCGCGTTCTACAGTCCCCGCCGGAAGCGCAATCTGTACCGGCCGCGTGATCGCAGGCCGTTTGCCCTCAGCCGCAGCAAGATCGACCTCTTCCTCGAATGCCCGCGTTGTTTCTACATCGATCGGCGCCTGGGAGCCGGTCGCCCTCCGGGCTTTCCATTCAACCTGAACAACGCCGTCGACCGGCTCCTGAAAGCCGAGTTCGACGCCCATCGCACGGCCGGAACCAACCATCCCCTGCTCGAAACGCGCGGCGTGGATGCCAGGCCGGTCGCGCGCGAAGAGCTCGAGGATTGGCGGGACCATCGCAAGGGCGTGCGGTACCTCCATCGACCGACGAACTTCCTGGTCACGGGTGCCATCGACGATCTGTGGATCGACAGCGCGGGGCGGTACATCGTCGTCGATTTCAAGGC
Source organism: Myxococcales bacterium (assembly GCA_026989995.1). Classification (GTDB taxonomy): domain Bacteria; phylum Myxococcota_A; class UBA9160; order UBA9160; family JALSIO01; genus JALSIO01. Next base: position 131 of record JALSIO010000261.1, on the reverse strand, counting down.
GACCTCGAAAGAGGGGCCGATCACTGCGCTCGACCAGGACTGGCATTCGAGCTACAAGCGCCAGATCGAGGTCTATCAGTGGTTGCTGCGCCGCAACGGCTACCGGGTGTCGGACACCGGCTACTTCCTGG
>JALSIO010000260.1 GCA_026989995.1 Myxococcales bacterium | reverse complement strand
TGGGCGAGGTGCGCTTCGGCTGGGAGGGCCCGCTCACGGTCGCGGGCCGGGAGATCCCGCTCTCCGGCTACCCCCGCATGGAGAACCGCTACGCGCACGTGGACTTCGACTCCCCGGTCTACCGCGTCGACGACGGTGCCTTCGGCCTCGAGCTCGACTTCAGCGGCGGCCGGAGGGAGGCCTGGGCGCCCCCCGAGGAGGCCCGACGCGGTGCCCGGGAGCTCGCGGCATGGTGGGAACGGGCCTTCGCCGACTGGATCCGCCGCGACGGGTCCGGCGGAGGGCGATGAAACCGGCCGGCGCCGGGCGGCGTCCTTGCAGATGAAGGGCAGGCATCGGGGAGCAGGCCCCGGCTCCGGCGGCGCAGGCCGCTCCGGGAAGCTTCGCGCCAGCCGCGGGAAGCTTCGCGCCAGCCGGGAGGGGGCAGCCGGAGGAGCGCCATGGCGCGCCCGGGAACCGGAGACCCGGCCATCCACACCGTCGACGACGCGGGTCTCGGTGAGCGCTGGCTCCGGGGCGACCCGGCGGCGCTCCCGGAGCTCCACCGCCGCTACCGCCGGAGACTCGAGGCCGTGGCCTTCCGCATGCTCGGCAACCGTGCGGACGCCGAGGACGTGGTCCAGCGCATCTTCCTGAGACTCCCGGAGGCCGCCTACCGCGGCACCGCCAGCCTCTGGAGCTACCTCTACCGCGCGGCGGTGAACGGGGCGGTGGGTGTCCTCCGCGCGCGCCGCCGCCGGGAGGCCGCCGAGCTGGTGCTGGCCGCCCGGGCCGTCTTCGAGCCCGATCCGGACGCGGGGGGGCCCGAGGGGCGCGTGCTCGAGGGGGAGCTCATGGCCGCGGTGGCCCGGGCCCTCCTCCAGGTCCGGCCCCAGCACCGCCGCGTGCTGGTGCTCCGGATCGTCTGGGGCCTCGGCAACCGGGAGATCGCCGAGCAGGAGGGCATTCCGCCGGCCACCGTGGCCACCTGGCTGCGCCGCGGGCGCGAGGAGCTTCGCCGGGCCCTCGCGCCGGTGCTCCGGGACCTCGCCCCCGGCCGCGAGGAGGAGCCGCCGTGATCCACCCGGTGGCACGCCGACTCCTGCCCCGCCTGCTCGACGGCGACCTCCCGCCCTCCAGGCAGGCCGCGCTGCTCCGCCACCTCGAGGGCTGCCGCCGGTGTCGCCGCGCCCGGGCCGAGTTCGAGCTCTCCGAGGCGCTTCTCCGCCGGCTCCCCGCCGCCCTCGTCCCCCTCGTCGCGACGCCGGAGGCCGAGGAACGCCTCCGGGCGCTGGCGCGCTGGGGCGAAGGGGACGCGGTCCCGGGGTCCGGCCCGAGCGCGGTGCTCCGCCGCGCGGCGCCCTCCGCCGCCGCCCCGCGGTGGAGCCTGCTCCCGGGCCCCCTGCTCTGGAGGAGCTGGTCGGTCCCGGCCCTCGGCACCGCCGCGGCCGCCGGGCTCCTGGCGCTGCTCCTCTCGGTGGCGCCGTTCGGGGGAGGCCCGCCCGGGGACCCGGGCCGGTTCGAGCTCGCCCACGCCTCCCTCCAGGACCTCTACCTCATGCCGGGCCACATCCGCTGAAGCGCGGGGCCCCACCGGCGCGGGGGGCGGCCCATCCTTCCTGTCCGCGAGGCCAGCTCGTCTGGGAGCCGCGGCGCCACGCGCCGGAGGGTGGTGTCCCATCCGCTGGCGGCCGGGCCTCCGCAGAAGGACGGGGACAGAGAGCCCCACCCCGCGCAGAGCCGAACCGATCTCCCGCCCGCGGCGCCGGCCCGCCGGCGGCTCGCCCGGGCGCGCTTCCTCCCCCGGCGACCTGAAGAAGGGAATCCACCTCGTGTCCGATCCACCCCGATCTTCCGGGGTGGGTCGGCCGCGGGGCGGAAACGCTCTATCCCCTTGGGGATAAAGGGAAAATTCGCGCTCCGGGTGGTCGCCCGCGGTCGGGCGAGGCTACGCTGCGAGGGCGCGTCCACCCCCGATCCGCCCGGTCCGAGCCGGGCGCAGGCCGAGAGAACCGAAGCCCCATGAACCGGATCCGAGCCGCGCGACAGGCCCTGGGCCTCACCCAGCTCGAGCTCGCGGCCCGCGCACGGGTGTCGCCGCGCACCATCCACGCCGTGGAGAAGGGAAAGCCGTGCCGCCAGGCGACGAAGCGGCGCATCCTCACCGCGCTCGGTGTGCCCTGGGAGCTCCGCCACGAGTACTTCCCGGCGCCCCGCACCGTGCCCGCGCCCACGGAGTCGGCGGCGCGCGCCGCGCAGGGCGCCTGACCGCACGCGCACGGGCGCTGCGCGCGCCACGCTCCCCGCAACCCCGGCGCCGTGCTACGCGAGCGAGTCGCGGATCTTTCGCGCGCAGGCCATCGCCTCGGCGACGGTTCGCTCCATGAACTCGGTGAGGAGCTCCCGGGCCCGGTCCGTCTCGCCCGCTGCCGCCGCCGCACCGGCCTCGGCCTCCACCCGCAGCCGCTCCCGTTCGAGGTTGGCCTCGAACTCCGCAAAACCCGCCCGGATGCGCGGGGTGCGCCCCGGGAAGTCCGGCTCGGCCGCCGCGCGGAGCGCGTCGAACACCCAGAAGGCGGAGTCGTCCGAGGGCTCGGGGCCACCCCGCGCGAGGGCCGCGGGCAGGATCCCGTCGAGGTAGACGGGCAGGAAGACCCCGGTGCAGGGCGTCCCGAACGAGATCCACACCGGCCAGGGACGGCTTCGGTCGGCCGGAAGCTCGGCCACCAGGCTCGCGGTCGTGGTCCCGATGGGCTCGCTGTGCATGCACAGCGTGAAGAAGGACTCCTCCTCCGGCGTGCCGCCCGGAAGCCGCACCGGCCCCCCCTCGAGGTGGTCGCGCAGGATCGCCTGCAGGGCGCGGACGTCGAGCTTCTCGTGGCGGCCGAGCAGCTCCCGGGAGCGCCGCAGGCGCCCGGCGCTCAGGCGCAGCGGGACCTCCGGGTGCCGGTAGGCCGCCGTCACGTCCACCCGGCCGGCGTCCTCCCACCACCCCCGCGCGCGGGCGAAGCTCTCGAGGTCGCGCGAGCCGATCTCCCAGTCCCTACCCAGAGAGAGCTGGTTGGAGAGCGCATCGCAGGTGGCCCGGCGCGCCGCCCAACGGCGGCCCGAGGTCTGCATCAGCCAGCCCTCGTCGGGATCGGCGAGCAGGAAGGCGTTGTGGTAGCCGGCGCCGCCGGGTGCGAGCGCCGACCCGCCCTGCCCGTGGAGCTCGATCAGCCCCGCGATCACCTCGAGCGCCTCGCGGGCGGAGCGCCCCCGCTCGAGGCCCAGGCGGACCAGGTCCATGCCGATCAGGCCCGGGCGCTCCTCCACCGCCTCCCGGCTGAAGACCGTGAGGTTGCCGATCGCCACCGCGTGCTCGTTCACGCCGTGCTCGAAGCCCCAGACCCACCAGGGGGAGTGGCCCATCACCCGGTAGGTCTCGGCCACCTGCGGGATCGTCACGTGGGTGCAGCGCACCTCCGACCCGGGCGGATGGCAGGCCTCGGGAAACTGGAGAAAGGGCTGCGCCTCCCCCACCTTCCGGTCGCTGTTCTTGGCGAAGATCGTCCGGCCGCTGGCGCTCCGGGCCGGCGCCACCACGAGGGCGTCGCACATGCGGTCAGGGTAGCAGGTGGAGGCCCCGCTCCCGCGCCGCGTCCCGGCCGCCCCCGCCCGACGGACGTGGCACCCCCCGCCGCCCTCCGGTACAACCCGGGGACCCGCGCCGGTAGCTCAGCCGGATAGAGCACCAGGCTTCGAACCTGGGGGTCGGGGGTTCGAATCCCTCCCGGCGCGCCAGAACCTTCCGTCGTTCCGATCACCCGTGAGCGAGCCTCCTCGGCGCCTCCCTCGCTGACACCCCATGGGTGTCCAAGGCGTGCCACGGCCGAACCGTCCTCGACCGCACGCGAGCCCTCGATGGCAACCGGCCGCTCCCTCTCTA
>JALSIO010000259.1 GCA_026989995.1 Myxococcales bacterium | reverse complement strand
CGGCTCCGGCGCCGGGAGCCGACCCGGGCACGGCGAAGGGTCGGCGGGAGGCGGCGATCAGTGCAGGAGGCGGCTCCGGAAGGAGCGCTCGAGATCCTCCGCTCCCCAGCCGTAGGTCCGGCGGAGGGCCCGGTCCGGATCCCCGCTCCGCAACAGGGCGGCCACGAAGGTCCGGAGGCGGCGCACGCCGTGGTTGTGGGCGAGGTTCTGGACAAGGGCGTAGGAGACGAGGTAGGCCAGGCCGGCGCGGTCGGCCGGAAGTCCACCGAAGGCCGGGGCGGAGAGCTCGACGAGGTCCGGCAGCTCGCCGGCGGCGGCGGCCCGGCGAAGCGCCTCGAACTCGCCGGCCTGCAGGGTGCGCCATCCCCGGGCTCGCGCGCCCATCCACTCGGCGAGGCCCTCGGACAGCCAACCCGGAAGCACGAGGCCCGGGGCCACGGCCCCGAAGGCGGCGTGGATGTACTCGTGGTGGAGCACCGAGGCGAGCGCTCCGTCCACGGCCGGCGCGCCGCGCACGTGGATGGTGCCCTGGTAGAAGCCGGCCGCGGGGAAGGGGAAGAGCCCGGCGAAGCGCCGCTCGAACTCCGCGGGGTCGTGGACGACCACCCGGATCGGACGCAGCGGTCGGAGGCCGAGGCTGCGCTCGGTGCGGTCGAAGGCCGCTTCGAGGACGGCGAGGATCTCCCGCTCGAAGCCCGAGGCCCGCGACCGGCCGCGCCGACCGAGGTCCACATCCTGGTAGAGCACGAAGTGCCGGGAGCGGCGCTGGTCGTAGCGCCCGTCGCCTCCGCGGGAGCGCGCCTCGGCGCCACCAGGGGGAACGAGCAGGGCCGCCAGGAGGACGCCAGGGAGCAGCCCGCGAAGACCGGGTCCCACGAGGGGGAACCGGGCCGGCGGCAGCCGGCGAGGCGCCCGCACCGCGGCTGGGCCCCGACGGGGGCGCACGCCGGACTCCGCCGGCCCGACCCGGCGCGCCGACGCCCGGTGCGCCCGCGCCCGGCTCCTAGCCCATCGGATGGCGGATCTCCCGGGAGAGCTCGTCCACGGCGGCGAGCGCCTCCGGCGGCAGGGTGACCTCGGCGGCGGCGAGGGTCTCCTCGAGCTGCGTCTCCGAGGTGGCGCCGATCAGCGCCGAGCCGACGAAGTCCCGGGAGAGGACCCAGGCCACGGCGAAGGTGGCCGGAGCGAGTCCCAGGCCGCGGGCGACCTCCGCCATCCGCTCCGCGGTGCGCAGCGTCCCCTCGTTCACGAAGCGCCGGGTCATGGCCTTCACCCGGGCGTCCCCGTCGCGGTAGCGGGTGAACCGCGCCCCCTCGGGCCAGTTCCCGCCCAGGTACTTTCCGGTGAGCACCCCGGCAGCCAGCGGGCTGTAGGCCAGCAGGCTGATGCGCTCCTCCCGGCAGATCCGGGCGAGCTCGTCCTCGAAGTGCCGGTTGGCGAGGCTGAAGTTGTTCTGGATGGTCTCGAAGCGCACGGTCCCGTTCCGATCGGCCATCCAGAGGCTTCGCATGAGCCCGTGGGCGTTCTCGTTGGAGCAGCCCACGTACCGGACCTTCCCGGCCTCGACCAGGCGGTCGAGGGCCTCGAGGGTCTCCTCCACGGGAACGTCGGGATCCGGCCAGTGGGTCTGGTAGAGGTCGAGGTAGTCCGTGCCGAGGCGCCGGAGGCTCCCCTCCACGGCGCGCTCGATGTGGTGGCGGTCGAGGGCGGTGGTCCCGTGGCGGATGGGCGCCAGAAACCAGCCACCGAGGGGGCCGGCCACCTTGGTGGCCACGATCACCGAATCCCGCGGACGCTCCCGGAGCCACTTTCCGCAGATCTCCTCGGTGCGGCCCGCGTATTCCCGGCGCGGCGGAATGGGGTAGATCTCGGCGGCGTCGAGGAAGTTCACTCCGGCTTCGAAACAGCGGTCGAGGATGCGAAGGCTCGTGGCCTCGTCGGCCATGGTGCCGAAGGTCATGGTGCCGATGCCGATCTCCGAGACGCGGAGACCGGTCCGGCCGAGGGTGCGCTGCTTCACGGGAGGCTCCTGTCGGCGGCGGCGATGTGGCCGGCGCCGGCTCCGGGATCGAGGCGGATGACGCGGGGAAAGCCGCTCTCGATCTGCCAGGTGGGGGCGTTGGAGTTCGAGGTCCAGACGCGGCCCTGCGCGTCGAAATCGATCTCCCGGGTGTAGGTGACCCGGGTGGGAAGCGGATAGATCGTGAAGCGCCGGATCTCGGGCTCGAAGCGGATCAGCGAGTCGCTCTCCGTACCGCAGATCCAGACCTCCCCGGTGCGCCGGTTCACGTGGAGGGCGTAGGGGGTCTCGCTGCCCCGGGGCTCCACCGGCAGCTCGAAGCGCTCGAACTCGCGGGTGGCCGGATCGAAGCGGGCGATGCTGCTCGACGAAAACGAGGGAATCCACAGCCGGCCCTCGGCGTCGAAGCGCAGCCGCCGCGGTCCCGGGAAGGGGGTGTCGAGGACCTCCACTTCGAAGGTGTCGGGATCGATGCGCCCGATGCGGTGCTCGTTCAACTGGCTGAACCAGACCCCGCCGTCGGGGGCGACATCGATTCCGTAGGGCACGGGCATGTCCATGCCCTCGCCGGCGGTGGCCATGCCGCCGAGATCGAAGCGCCGGCCCAGCCAGAGGAAGAGCGGCAGCATCCGAAGAGCCACGGCCTGGCGGAAGCTCCGGGCCGGCAGCCGGATCTGGCGGTGCTCGCCGCTGGCGGGATCGAGCATTCCCACGTGGTTGGAGGCCGCGACCGTGTACCAGATGCGTCCACGCGCGTCGAAGCGGAGGGTGTGGGGGTAGAAACCGTCCTCGAGGGTGAACTTCTGCCAGGAGGCGTCCCGCGGATCGAAGCGGGCGAGCTGGTTTCCGATCGCGAGGGTGATCCAGATCGAGCCGTCCGGTGCCGTCTGCAGCGAGTGCGGGCCCACGTGGGTGTCGTAGTTGCTGGGAAGCGGGCGGGTGAGCGTGCCGAAGACGCCGCCGAGGGGCAGGTCGTCGCGGGGGATGGGAAAGGATTCCCGCAGGCCACCCGGGACGCTGGGATCGAGGCGGTAGAGGCGGTCGTGGCCCATGTCCACCGAGTAGACACGGCCGTCCGGGTGGACCATGACGTCGTGCTGCATGGACGACTCGAGGCCGAGCTGCCATTCCTCGATCACCGCCGTCAGGGCCTCCGGAGGGGGGTCGGGGAAGAAGTCGGGGCCGTCCATGCCGGCCGTGAGCCGGGGCACCGCGACGTCCGGGTCGTAGGCGGCATTCAGGATCTCCGGAAGCCGCTCCCGCAGGTCGCGGCGGAGGATGCCCCCCATCCGGCCCATGAGGTCGAGCACCTTTCGCCACTCCTCCCGGTCGCGCACGACCCGGGTGGCCCAGTTGCCCTGCTGGTGGCAGTAGGTGCACTGGCGCACCACCTCCTCCCGGTCCCGCTCGTCCTCGAGGCGCTCGAGCACCAGGGCGAACCACCGGTTGGCGGGGAGCTGGGCGGCGACGTCGAGCGGATCGGTCTCCCGGACGGCGTGCACGACGAGCTCGCCGGAACCGGGCTCCCGGGGCACGACCACCTCGTCCAGGACCCGGTCCTGCCAGCCCACCCGCCGGAAGCGGAGGCGCCAGGTCCCGGCCGGAACCCGGGGGAAGCGAAAGCGCCCCTCGCGGTCCGTGTAGACGGTGACGGCGTATTGGGGGTGCCCCCGCAGCAGGGTCACGAAGCCGCCCGAGACGGGCTCTCCCCCTTCGGAGAGCACCCGCCCCTCCAGGGAGGCCAGCGGCGGCACGGGGCCCGCCCCGGGCGAGGCTGCCGAGGCGGTGGTGACGAACAGGGCGGCGAACCCCAGCGCGAGGAGCCCGCTCCCACGCGGGCGGGCGGCGTCGACCCTTCGAACCATGGCTCGCTCGGCTCCCCTCCGGGTG
>JALSIO010000258.1 GCA_026989995.1 Myxococcales bacterium | reverse complement strand
GGTGAACACCGCCCTCAAGACCACGCCGCTGCTCCTCACGGGACTCGCGGTCGCGATCTCGTTCCGGTGCGGGGTGTGGAACATCGGAGCCGAGGGCCAGTTCCTCGCCGGTGCCCTGGCCGCGGCGGCGGTGGCCACCCGGCTTCCCGGAACGGGCGGAGGGCGCTGGCTCCTGCCGCTCGCCCTCGTGGCTGCGGCCGCCTCGGGCGCCCTCCTGGCCGGGATCGCGGCCTGGCTCCGCGCGAGTCGCGGCGTCAGCGAGGTGATCTCCACCCTGATGCTGAATTTCGTGGCGCTGCACCTCGTGGCCTTCGCCGTCCAGGGCCCCCTGCAGGAGGTGGCGCGCACCTATCCCCAGAGCGACCCGGTGCCCGCGGCCGCGCGACTTCCCGCGCTCGGCCGGCTCCACCTCGGCGTCGGTCTCGCGGTGCTTCTGGCACCCCTCCTCCAGGTGCTGATCGCGCGGAGCGTGGCCGGGTTCCGGATGCGGGCCGTGGGCGCCTCGCCGGAGGTGGCCCGCTACTCGGGGCTCTCTCCGGAGCGGTACGGCGCGCTGGCACTGCTGCTCGCGGGCAGCCTCGCCGGGCTCGCCGGTGCCTTCGAGCTCACCGGGGTGACCTTCCGGCTGTACGAGCGCATCTCGCCGGGCTACGGCTTCACGGCCATCGCGGTGGCGTTGCTCGCCCGGCTCGAACCCCTCGCGGTGGTGCCCGCCGCCGCGTTCTTCGGGGCGCTCGAGGCGGGAGCCGGAAGCATGCAGCGCACGGCCGGGGTGCCCTCGGTGGTGACCCAGGTCGTCCAGGGGACGGTGATCCTGCTCTCGGTGGGACTGGCGCTCGGCCGGGGAGCCGTCCGGCCCCGGGCCGCGGCCGGCGAGGAGGCGGGCGTGGCCTCCCGGGCGTCGCGCGGCGGGAGGGGAGCCTAGGTGGAGGCCTTCGTCGAGGCCGCGCTCCGGCTGGCGGCTCCGCTGCTGCTCGCCGCGCTCGGCGAGCTCCTCGTCGAGCGCGCCGGCGTGGTCAACATCGGCGTCGAGGGGATGATGCTGGTGGGCGCCTTCGCCGCCTGGGCGGTTGCCGTGGAGACGGGGTCGCCGTGGTGGGGCGTGGCCGCGGCCCCCCCGGCCGCGGGACTCCTCGCCCTCGTCTTCGTCGCCTTCGCCCTTCGGCGGGGTGCCGACCAGATCGTGGTGGGGACGGCGCTCAACCTGCTCGCGCTCGGCCTCACCGGTGCCGTCTACCGGGGGCGCTACGGAGCGCTCGCCCCGGAGGCGCCGCTGCTTCCCTCCCTCGAGTTCGGCCTTTCCGGGCCGGAGGGGGCGATTCCCGAGGCCCTCGCCCGGCCCAGCCTCTTCGCGGTGGCTGCCGCGATCGCCTTCGTCCTGTTGTCGGCGGGTCTGCGCCTGACCCGCCCGGGCCTCCGCCTTCACGCCGTCGGCGAGTCGGCGCACGCGGCCGCCGCCGAGGGCGTCCGGGTCCTCCGGCTCCGCACCGCAGCCGTCCTCCTGGGAGCGATGCTCGCCGGCCTGGGCGGCGCGGCGCTTTCCGTGTCCCTGACCACGAGCTTCTCCGAGGGAATGAGCGCCGGCCGGGGGTTCATCGCGCTGGCGGTGGTGATCTTCGGGCGCTGGCGTCCCGGCGGGGTCCTCCTGGGTGCGCTCTTCTTCGGAGCGGCCACGGCGCTGCAGTTCCGCATGCAGGCGCGGGGCTTGGACGTTCCGTACCCGGTGCTGCTCATGCTGCCCTACGTGCTCACGCTCGCGGTGCTTCTCGTGGCCACCGGGCGGGCGCGGGCCCCGGCGGATCTGGGAAGGCCCTATCGCCCCTGAGTCGCGGTCGGCGCCTCAGAGGGGGTGGCGGGTCGCGGCTCGATCTCGATCTCGAGCTCCTTGCGCTGCCGCGCGGCCCGCTCGCGGGCGGCCGCCCGTTCCCGCTCGATCTCGATCCGGAGCTCCCGGCGGGTGCGCTCCGCCGCCTCGCGCTCGGCCTCGAGGCGGGCCTGCCGGAGCTCGAGGAGCTTCTGCTCGAGCAGCCGGCTCCGCTGGGCCAGGAACGCGCGGGGAATCTCGGGGCTCTCGTGGTCCGGTGCGTAGCTCACCGTGAGATCCCGACTCGCGGTGGCGCCATCGTCGGTCCGAGCCGTCACCCGCAGGCGGTTCAGCCCGGGGCGGAGCGGCACGAGGGCACTGAAGCTGCCGTCGGGGTTCAGGAGCACCGAGTCGGCGCCGCGGTCGAGGGTGCGGTTCTCCACGTGCAGCTCGGCCACATCGGTGAAACGCACCTCCTCGACGAGATCCACCACGTCTCCGGGATCGCGCACCGGCATGAAGACTCCGCCGGTGCGGGCGGCCATCTCGACGGGGGCGATGGGGCCCTCGAGGGCCTCCGGGCCGAGGGCGAAGGAGTGGATGCGGATGCCGGCGCGACGGGCGCGGTCCGCGGCCCGCAGGACGGCCCGCACGTTGTCGGCCATGAAGGTGGGCTCGTAGGGAAGCGTGGGCTGGCCATCGGTGAGGAAGAGGACGATCTTCTCGGCGTTCCGCCTCGGCTGGGAGAGAGCGCCCACGAGGCCCATGAGCTCGATCGTGGCCTGGTCCACACCGGCGGCCATGTGGGTGGCGCCCTCGGGCCCGCGCCGGAGCACCGCGGCCAGCGCCTGCCGGACGCGTGCATAGTCCTCGGTGAGCTCCACCTCGGTCACCGCCGGGGCGCGCCGGCGGCCGAGGACGACGCCGCCTCCCTGGCTCGGCGGCTCCCCGGCGAAGGTCACCACCGCGACCCGCGTCGCACGGGGGTCGAGGTTCTCGACGAAGCGAAGCGCGGCCGCCACCTCGGCGGCGAGGATCGAGTCGCCCGGGTCCGAACTGCCGCGGGAGAAGAGGCCGGCCAGTCCGCCGCGGCTGCGGCCCACGATCCCGTTGCCGTTGACGTCGGCGCCCGAGGCCTGCGCGGTGGAGCTCGAGGTGTCGAGCACCAGCACCACGTCGAAGAGGCGGAGCTCGCCCTGCGCGGCCAGGGCCCGGCCGGCGACGAAGGCGCCGGCCGCGTCGCCGAGCACGGCGCCGTCGGGGGGATACTCCACTTCGAGGCGGATCTCGCTCGTACCGGCCGGTCCCGGCGCGAGAATCGGGGGCGGGGACGGGGGCGCAGCGGCCACCTCCGCGGACCCGCCCGCGGGTGCGCTCCCGGAGGAGGGGGCCGCCGGCCGCCGCGAGTCCGAGGCGGCCGTCGCGGGGCGATCGGGGCGGGAAGGCACCGGGGAGGGTGCCACGCCCTTCCCGGCCGGGGCGGCGCCGGCCGGGGCGGACCGCGCCGGGGCGTAGCGCGCGAAGATGTGGCCCTCGCCCCCGGCGAGCGGCGTGTCGAGGGCGGCGAGGACCGCACCCACGGGCGCGGCCGCCACCCGGAGCCGGCCCTCCTCGGGCCAGGCCGCCTCGAGGATTCCCACCACCCGGTCGTCGTCCTCCCGGAGCAGGGGGGCACCGCCCCAGCCCCGGAGGTCGGCGCGGATGTCGAGGTCCACCTCGATCCGTTCCGGTGTCGCTCTGGCGACGGTCCCGAACAGATCGTCCTCGTCCGCGGGGATCTCGCCGGGGATGCCGAGCAGGCGGACCCGGTCGCCCCGCACGGGCAGGCGCGGGGCGGCGTCGAGTACCCGGACCGAGACAGGCGGCGCGGCCAGCTTGAAGACGAGAAAGTCCTCATCGAGGGAGCTGCCGGGCGCGTGGAAGGGCCGGCCGGGCCGCACCAGGAATCGCTCCGAGACCGCGGCGAGGGTCCCCGACCGAGCCAGGCGGAATTCCACGCGGCCGGCCGCGGCGAGGTCGGCCAGCTCGTGGGAATGGGCCGTGGTGACCGCGACGGCGTCGCTCGGGCTTCCGACCCGGAGGAAGAAGGCCGTCCCCACCGCCTTGGCGCGAGCACCC
>JALSIO010000257.1 GCA_026989995.1 Myxococcales bacterium | reverse complement strand
CGGGCGCTTCCCGGAGGTCCCCGGCGTGTAGACGTTCAGGTAGAGGCAGTCCTCGTCCATGGGGCCCACGTCCATTCCGGGAAGCGGCAGCCGCATCGAAGCCTGGGGCGCACTGGGGCCGAAGGCGGTGGCGTCGCGCACACCGGCCCAGGGTTCGGGGGGCCGGGGCGCCGCGAAGCGGAGGGGCCCCACCGGCGGGGCCGCATAGGGGATTCCCCGGAAGATCCGGATGCCATCCTGCTCGAGGCCGCGCACGCGGCCGTGGGGGGTCTCGACGACGGGATCCACGGTGCTCCTCCCACTCCGAGGATACCCCCGGGCCGCAGGTGGGGAAGCCTCAATCGGGTCCCGCGTTCCGTCGATGGGGCGGACGGCTCCCGTGCCGCGGGCGGCCTTTCGCCGGGAGGAAGGCGCATGCACGACGGTCACGTGCTCCGGCTCCGGATCTCTCTCAAGGGGCGCCCGGTGCGGAGCTACCGCTTCGACCAGGACTGTGTGGTCATCGGGCGGGATCCCGGCGCCGACGTGGTGCTCGACAACCCCGGCATCTCGCGCCGCCACGCGCGCATCGTCCGCTCGCCCGTGGGCTTCGTGGTCGAGGACCTCGGAAGCGCCAACGGGACCTACGTGAACGAGGCGCCGGTGACGCGCCAGCCGCTCGCCGAAGACGACATGATCGGCATCGGCAAGTTCTCCCTCTGGGTCGGTCTCGAGTCGCCGGAAAACGAGGAGAAGCCCGCGCCGGCCGCGGTGGAGGGGACCACCGTCCTCACCAGCGAGCAGCTCCAGCGGATCCTGGCCTCCATGCGGAAGTCGGAGGCGGCGCCGCCGGAAAAGCGGCGCGCGGCCTCGCACACCCCGGCCGGGGCGGGCGCCGCACCGGCGCGCCGGGGGCGGCTCCTCGTCGCGGTCGGACTCGCCTTCGCGGCCGGGGTGGCGGTGGGCACGGCCGGGGCGATCCTCGGCGTCGGACTCTTCCCCTACTGACCCGGGACCGGGCCATCGCCCCGGGCCCCTCCGGGCAACACCCGAGCTCCTCCGCGGGCTCGCGACTGCGCCCGAGCCGCGCCTTGCCCACAAGCCGGGGCGCCGACCGGCCGATGACGAAGGCCGGCGCGGCGGCCCGGGGCACCGGGGCCGCGGGTCCGCCCGCGCTCCGCCGACGGAGATCCATGAGCGTTCTCGGGCGCCTGGCCTCGTACAAGCAGCTTCGGGTCCTCCGACAGGCCGACACGCAGCCTCCCGAGGCGGTGGAGGCGGCGGTGGAGAAGCTCGCCGCCGCCGGCGCGGGCGCGATCCCGGCGGTGATCGACCTGCTCGCGGACCGGGTCGCCGCTCCCCACGCGAAGGAGGTGCTCCGCCGCACGCTGGACGACCACACCCTGCCGCTTCTGGCCGGTGCGCTGGCCGACGAGCGCCGGGCCGTGGCGCGGGGCGTGGCCGAGGTCCTCGCCGAGTCCGATGCCTACGACCCGGCGCCGCTGCTCGACCTGCTCGAGATGCCGGGCACCGGCCGCGCGCAGGTCGAGGCGGTGCTCCTCGCCCGGGGCGCTTCGCTTCCCGCCTCCGCGGTGGCGGGACGCCTCGCGGGGGCCGATCGCGAGGCGCGGGCCTCGCTGATTCGGCTCCTCGAGCAGCACGGCGACGCCTCCATGCTCCCGACCCTCTGCCGCCTGCTGGAGCACGAGGACTGGTGGCTGCGCGCCCGTGCGCTGGCGCTGATCGCGCGGCATCCGGAGTCGGCCTCGGTCGAGGCCATCCGCCCGCTGCTCCGCGATCCGAGCCAGCACGTGCGGCTCGAAGCGGTGCGGGCACTGGCCGCCACCGGCTCGGAGAAGGCCATCCCGGACCTCTGCCAGGCGCTCCGCGACGGCGATCTCAAGGTCCACTCCGCCGCCATCGACGCCCTGGTGGGGCTCGGAAGCCCGGCCGCGGTGCAGCACCTGGTGGACGTCCTCAAGGACGACTCGGAGTACGCGCGCCGGGGCGCCGTGGAGGTCCTGAACGAGGTGGCGACCACCGACGCGGTCTCGGACCTCGTCTCCGCGCTCCGCGACGAGGACTGGTGGGTCCGCGTCCGGGCTGCCGACGCCCTCGGTTCCCTCGGTGGAGATCGCGTGGTGGAGGCCGTGCTCGGGCTCATGCAGAGCGAGGACGAGTTCATCCGGCGCTACGCGGTGGAGATCCTCAACACGGTTCCCGATGCCCGCGCCGTCGACGCGCTCGTGAAGGCCCTCGGCGACCCGGACTGGTGGGTGCGGGAGCGCTCCATCGACGCGCTGGCCAAGACCGGGGATCCGCGGGCCGTGCAGCCGATCGTCGAGCTCATGCAGGTGGACCCCGAGGTGGCTCCCCTCTGCGCCCGCGCCCTCGGCGTCCTCGGCGACGAGCGCGCCGTCGATCCCCTCTGCGAGATGACGCGCTCCGAGGATCCGGAGGTGCGCGGCGAGGCGCTCGCCGCACTGCGCGCGCTCGCGAAGGCGAACCTCTCGGCCGGCAGCCTGGACCGCATCCGCGCGGTGTGCGGCGGCGGGGCCGTTCGCGATCGCGATCCCCTGACCGTGCGCCGGGGAGCGCGCCCGGAGGGGGATCCGGCCCGCCCGAGGGCATCCGCCGACCGGCCGCAGGCCCCGGAAGGCCTGCCCGGGAGCAGCTCCGAGGGAGGGCGGGGCGCGCCCGGCGGCACCGCGGCGCCGGCGGGCCCGGCCGGAGCGGCCCGGCGCCTCGACCGGCTCGAGGCGGGGGCGCTGCTCGAGGACCGCTACTGCGTGCTGCGCCGGATCGGGAGCGGGGGATTCGGCACCGTCTACCTCGTCGAGGATCGGGCGGTCTCGGACCAGCTCATCCTGAAGATCCTGAACCCGCAGATCTCCGCCGACGAGTCGGTGATCCGCCGCTTCGTCCAGGAGCTCAAGTACACCCGCCGGATCGCCCATCCGAACGTGATCCGGATCTACGACCTCGTCCGCCTCGACGGCGCCTTCGCCATCTCCATGGAGTACTTCGACGGGCGGGACCTCGGCCAGGTCCTGCGCGCCGAGGGGCGTCTTCCCCCGGATCGGGCGGCGGGCATCTTCGCCCAGATCGCCGCCGGCCTCGCGGCCGCCCACGAAGGCGGGATCGTGCACCGGGACGTGAAGCCCGCGAACCTCCTGCTCGGAAGCCACGACGAGGCCAAGATCGTCGACTTCGGGCTGGCCTCGATGGCGCAGAGCGCGGGCTCGCGGCTGACCAAGAGCGGCATCCTGATCGGGACTCCCCAGTACATGGCGCCGGAGCAGATCACCGGCGATGCCATCGACGGGCGCACCGACCTCTACTCCCTCGGCGTGGTCATGTACGAGGCGCTCTCCGGCGTGCAGCCGGTGCGGGGCGAGAACGCCGTGAGCCTGCTCTTCCAGCACCTCGAGGGGGAGATCGAACCGCTCCGGCAGCGGGCGCCGGAGGTGCCGGAAGCGCTCGCCGACCTCGTGATGCGCTGCCTCTGCCGGGAGCCCGCCGGCCGACCTGCCGATGCGGCGGAGGTGGAGCGCGTGCTGCGGGCCTGCGCCGGAGGCGGCTAGCAGATGCCGAAGATCGACGCCTTCCTGGAGCTCGGGCGCAAACAGGGCGCCTCGGACATCCACTTCACGGTGGGACTGCCCCCCCTGGTGCGCGTGGACGGGGAGCTCTCGCCCATCAAGTACCGGGAGCTCTCCCGGGAGGAGACCGAGGCCATGCTCCTCGAGCTCCTCGAAGCCCGCCACCGCCGGGAGCTCGAGGAGCGCTCCT
The DNA here is from genome assembly GCA_026989995.1 of Myxococcales bacterium. Taxonomy (GTDB): domain Bacteria; phylum Myxococcota_A; class UBA9160; order UBA9160; family JALSIO01; genus JALSIO01. The sequence goes on along the minus strand of JALSIO010000257.1, from coordinate 164 downwards.
CGGTGGACTTCTCCTACGAGTCGGCGGAGGTGGGCCGTTTCCGCGTGAACCTCTGCCGGCAGATCCGCGGCCTTTCCGCCGTATGCCGGGTGATCCCGGACGAAGTCGTCCCCCTCGAAGAGCTCGGACTTCCCAAGGTGCTCGAGAGCTTCGCGGAGCTCTCG
>JALSIO010000256.1 GCA_026989995.1 Myxococcales bacterium | reverse complement strand
GCCGGGTCGTGATCCTCACCGGCCCGACCGGCGCCGGGAAGAGCCGGCTCGCCCTCGACCTCGCGGAGCGATTCGCCGGGGAGGTCGTCAACGCCGACTCGATGCAGGTGTACCGCTTCATGGACATCGGGACGGCGAAGCCCGGCCCGGAGGACCGGGCCCGGGTCGCCCACCACCTGCTCGACGTGGTGGCACCCGACGAGCCCTACGACGCGGCCCGCTACGCGCGGGAGGCCCGCGAGGCGGCCGAGGCCATTCTCGCCCGGGGGAAGACGGTCTTCCTCGTGGGCGGAACCGGGCTCTACATCCGGGCCTTCCTCGGGGGGTTGATCGACTCGGGCGGTGCCGACCCGGAGATCCGACGCCGCCTCGAAGCCGAGGACGCCGCGGCCCGGGCCGCCGGCGACCCGGACCGGCTCCACCGCCGCCTGGCGGACCTCGATCCCGACGCCGCCCGGCGGATCCACCCCAACGACGCCCGCCGGGTGGTCCGCGCGCTCGAGATCTGCGAGCGGACCGGACGGCCCGCATCGGTCTGGTGGCGGGAGCACGGCTTCGCCGACCGCCCCTACGAGGTCCTGCACCTCGCCCTCGATCCGGGCCCCGAGGTGCTCGACGAGATCACGGACCGGCGCTGCGAGGCGATGATCGCCCGCGGGCTGCTCCAAGAAGCCCGGGACCTCCGCGACGCGGGCTACGGCCCCGAGCTCCGGCCCATGCGGGCCATCGGCTACCGGCACATGCAGCCGGTGATCGACGGTGTGGAGACCCTTCGGGGCGCCCTGGCGGAGATGCAGCGGGACACCCGGCGCTTCGCGCGGAGGCAGCGCACCTGGCTGCGCAAGGTGCCCGAGGCGGTCTTCTTCGATCCGAGGCAGCCGGCCCGGGTCGAGGACGCGGTGGCGGCCTTCCTGGCCGGCGAGGCCGACAGCGCCGCGGGCCGCGCCCTCGGAGCTCCCGACCCGGAATACCTGGGAGACCCGGGAAACCCGGACGGGCGGCGGCTCCCCTCCGCCGGCTAGGCGAGCCCGGGCCGGGTGGCCAGCCGCCACCCACGGGCGCGCGGGAAGGCACGCCCGCGGCACCGTGCCGTCGGCCGCGCGTGGGTCGAAGCCGCGCGCCGGCCCCGGTCAGTACGGGACGGAGGTGTAGTCGATCCCGAACTTGATCCAGAGAACCGGCGTCTCGTAATCGACGAGGGCCTCGTTGCGCTCCACCGGATCGAAGAGCGGATCCATCTCGCTCTCGAAAGGCAGGAGGATCAGGCCGGGGACGAACTCCATCACGCCGGTGATGCCCCGGATGAGCGACGCCCCCGCCTGGACCATGGTGTTCCACACGAAGCCGGGCAGGGGATAGGCGATGCGCACCGCCGTCGAGTCGTCGATGTCCTGCAGATTCCGGTAGATCGACCGACCGGCGACGACCGGCGAGAGCGCGAGATCGAGCGGCGCCTGGACCATGTTGCCCACGGAGCGCTTGAGCGTCTCGGTCCCCGCCCCGGCAACACCGGGAACCAGGGCGACGAGGGTGCAGGCCACGAGGCCGGCGGCCAGGCGGCGGCGGAGAAGCGACACGGCGATTCCTCCCAAAGGGCCCCGGCCACCGGCGGCTGGGGAACCCGTGCCGCCGGGTCCCCACCCCTCCGCGCGCTCCGAGGCCACGGACGGCAGCGCGGCGGACCGGCCGCGCTAACATCGGACCCCGCGCGGAGGCTAGGCGCGGCCCGGCGCCCTTGTCAAGCCGCGCCGGGTCCGAAAGTCCGGCTCCGCCGGGAGCTTGCGGAAGCAGTTGCGAGGCCGGGCCGCGCCCGGATCCCCATGGCCGAAGCCAGCCCGAAAGCACCGCCCCGGCGCGAAGGCGCCCGGCTCCCGGTGGTCGCCCTCGTCGGGCGGCCGAACGTCGGCAAGTCGAGCCTCTTCAACCGCTACGCGGGCCATCGCCGCGCCCTGGTCCACGACCTCCCGGGCGTCACCCGCGACCGGATCGCCGAGGAGGCCGAGGTCGCCGGCCGGCGGGTGCTGCTGGTGGACACGGCCGGGCTCGACGAGGTGCCGCTTCGGGGGGGCGAGCTCGAGCGCGCGGTGCAGGACCAGGCCCGGGCGGCCATCCGCGACGCCGACGCCGTCCTCTTCGTGGTGGACGGGCGGGCCGGGCTGCTTCCGGGGGACCTCGAGATCGCGCGCTCGCTGCGGCGGGCAGGGCGCCCGGTCGCGGTCGCGGTGAACAAGATCGACCACCCGCGGCACGATCCGCTGGTGGCGGAGTTCCACGCGCTCGGGATCGAGCCGCTGCGCGGGATCTCCGCCGAGCATGGCCGCGGCGCCTTCGAGCTGCTCGAGGACCTCGTGGCCGCGCTGCCGGAGCTGCCCCCGGAGCCCGAGCCGGTGGAAGACGCCCTGCGCATCGCCCTCGTCGGGCGGCCGAACGCGGGCAAGAGCTCCCTGGCCAACCGGCTTGCCGGGGAGGAGCGGGTGGTGGTCTCCGAGGTCCCGGGGACCACGCGGGACGCCGTCGACCTGGTGCTCGAGCGGGACGGCCGGACCCTCGTGCTGGTGGACACCGCCGGCCTCCGCCGGCCCGGCCGACGCGACCGGGTGGCCGAGCCCGCCACGGCGGTGATGACGCTGCGGGCGCTCGAACGCGCGGAGGTCGCCTTCGTGGTGCTCGACGCCGGGGAGGGGGTGCGGGACCAGGACGTGCGCATCGCCGGCATGGCCCGCGACCGGGGCTGCGCGGTGGCGCTCGTGGCGAACAAATGGGACCTCGTCGCCGTGCGCGATTCCGACGCCCCGCGTCGCCTGCAGGCGGAGATCGAGCGGCGCTTCCGGTTCATGGCCGATGCCCCGGTGGTCACCGTCTCGGCGCTGCGCGGCACCCGGGTGGCGCGGCTCTTCGGGGTGGCCGAGCGGCTCTCGCAGGCAGCGCGGACGCGGATCGAGACCTCGGAGCTCAACCGGTGGCTCAAGGAGGCGACCGCGCGGCACGAGCCCGCCATGGCCCAGCGCGGAACCCGCCGGCGGCCGATCAAGTTCTTCTACGCCACCCAGACCGCCGACCGGCCGCCGACCTTCGTGCTCTTCTGCACCGACCCGAAGGCGGTCAAGCCCACCTACTGCCGCTTCCTCGAAAACCGCCTGCGGGAGCGATTCGGGCTCGGCGGGACGCCGGTGCGGCTGATCCTCCGGGCGCGCAGTGGGGCCGGCTGATAAACTCGCGCGTCCCTCGCAGCCGGAGCCCCCCGGCGGGGGGGTGGAGGAGCGCCCGTGGCGAGGAAGCGCGACGCGCATCCCGACACCCTCGACGAGCTCGCCAGCCTCGCGGACCGCGCGCGGGAGTGGATCGAGGAGAACCCCCTGAAGCTCCTCGGCGCCGTGGCGGCCGTGCTGCTCGCCGCCGCCATCGCGAGCGTGGTCGTGGTCCAGCAGGGTCGGCAGCGCGAGGCCGCGGCCCGCGCGCTCGCCGAGGCCGAGGCCGATTTCCGGGTGGCGATGGGCGGCGAACCGGATTCACTCGACGTGCCCGAGCCGGCCAACCCGGAAACCGCCCGGAGCGCCCGCGAAGCCTACCTCGCGCGCCTCGAGGAGATCCTCGCCGAACACGGCGGAGCCGCGGGCGCGCTCGCAGCGCTCCGGGCGGGGGATGTCGCGGAGGAGCTCGGCGACCGCGAGCGGGCCCTGTCGCTCTTCGAGCAGGGCCGGGACCGGGCGCCGCGGGGAAGCCCCCTGCGTGCCATTCTCGAGGAGCGGCGGGCGGTCCTCCTCGAGGATCTCGGCCGCCTCGAGGAGGCCTCCGGTGCGCATGAAGCGGCTGCCAAGGTGGAGGCCTTTCCCCTCCGCTACCGAGCGCTGGCAGACGCGGCCCGCACCGCGCTCCAGGCCGGGGACCCGGAGCGGGCCCGGGCGCTCTACGAGCGGGTCCGGAACGAGGCCCCCGACCTGA
>JALSIO010000255.1 GCA_026989995.1 Myxococcales bacterium | reverse complement strand
TCCGCCGCCCGTGCGGCCGGGGGAAGGAGCGCGACGAGCAGCGCGGCCAGGGCCCTGAACGTCCGAAGCCGGCGGCGTCGCGCGCGGGCGGGAACTCGGCTCGTGCTCATGGCGTCCTCCGGGGCCGCCGCGCCCCCTCGCCGCCTCGGCGCCCGCCCGCAGGCGCAGCCGCCGCTGTGGGCCCCGGATCCGGCGGTGCCGCGCTCAGGCCGGCGGGCGGAGGGCCCCCATCTCCTCGAGGAGGGCCTTCATCCGGGCCCGCATCACCTCGATGGCCCGCAGCGGGCGGATCGTCACCCGAAACTCGACGATGCCCACCTCCGGCGCGGGCTCCCCCACCCTCGAAGCCCGGGCCGCGCCGACGCGCGGGGGAAGCATCGCCCACCTCCGCCACCCGCGCGAGCCGGGCGAGGAGATCCGTCCGGCCCAGGTAGCGGTGGAAGGGATCGCGGCCCGGGTCGTCCTGCCACAGGTACTCGGTCAGCGCCGCCACGGCCTCGGCGCGCTCCCGGCCGGCGAACCGCGCGATCACGGCCAGCGCCATGTCCATCCCGGCCGAGACCCCGGACGAGGTCACGAAGGGGCCGTCCTCCACCCAGCGCGCCTCCTCGACCCACTGCACCCGCGGGCCGAGGGCGCGCGCCACCTCGAAGAAGACCTTGTTGGTGGTCGCGCGACGCCCGTCGAGGAGACCCGCCCGGGCCAGAACCGCCGCCCCGGTGCACACCGACATCACCACCTCGGCCGCCGGCGCCCGGGCCCGCAGGAACTCGAGCAGGGCCGGATCCTCGACGGCATGGCGCGTCCCGATGCCGCCGGGAACCAGCAGGAGGTCGAACGCGGGCGCGTCCTCGAAGCCGACCTCGGCCACACACGCGGGTCCCTGCGCCGAGCGGACGGGGCCGGCTTCGCCCGCCACCGGGACGAGCTCGGCGAAGGCATCGAACATCTCCAGGGGGCCGAAGAGATCGAGGAGCTCGAACCCTGGGAAGATCACGGCGCCGAGCCTGCGCCGGGCATTCGGGGACATGCGGCCCTCCGTGCGGGTGCCGCGCACCCCGGGCACCGACGGGGCGTGCGGCGCGAGGGTAGGCCTCCTAGGGGCCGGTGCCCCGCCGGGCCAGGAACTCCTCCCGCGTGTTGCGCCGCGGAAAGGGCTCCTCGGGAACCGGCGTTCCGAGCGCCGCACAAAGCGGCGCCCAGCCGTGGGCGGGAGTCCACTCGATGAGTCGCGGGGCCGGGATCTCGGCCCGGACCCGCTCGTTGTGCGCCTCGAAGGCCACCACGGCCGCGTCGCGGTCGTCGATGGACGCACCGAAGCGGGTCGCGAAGAGCTCCTGAACCATCGCGTGCCAGTCGCGGACGAAGGGCGGGTCCGCCGGGGGCTCGCTTCGAAGGGAGGCGAAGATCGTCTGGTCTGCGCTCTCCCACCACGAGGCCGGGTCGCGCACGGAGAGCAGCACCGGCGCGTCCGGATAGGCCCGGGCGAGCTCGGACCAGAAGGCGGCCGCGGGCCAGTCCACCGTGGCGGCGTAGCCCGAGAAGATGGACTCCCAATCCTCGAGCTCGCCGCGCAGGGCCTTCCGCCAGAGCGGCACGTGCTCGGGGTGGCCCAGGACCTCGGCCATGTGGTAGCAGGGCGCGCCGAGAAGGCGCTCGAGGGCGAGCTTGAGGGAGAGGGTTCCCGTGCGGCCGAGGCCGGCGCCGATCAGACGAAGGGCCATGCCGCCAGGCTAGCAGGGGCAGGCACGCGGAGGCTTCGGTAGCTCCGTCCCGCCCCGCCGGACACCGAAGCCGGGGGTCTTCAGGGAGCGAGACGGAGCGGCACGGCCTCGGGACCGCGAACGATCATGGAGCGCCGCCACGCCGGGGGCTCGGGGTCGCCCCGGAAGTCCGGGAAGCGGCGGAGCAGCGTCGCCAGGGCGATCTCCGCCTCCGCCCGCGCCAGGCTGGCCCCCAGACAGAAGTGGGAACCGTGGCCGAAGGCGAGGTGGCGGTTGTCCCGGCGCCCGACGTCGAATCGCTCGGCCTCGGCGAAGGCCCGCGGATCCCGGTTGGCGGCGGCGAGCACCGCGGCAGCCATCTGGTTCCGGCGCAGCCGGACCCCCCGAAGCTCGCAGTCCTCCACCACCGCCCGGTCCGTCAGCTGGATGGGCGATTCGAAACGGAGGCACTCCTCCACCGCGGTGGGCAGCAGCCCGGGGTCATCCTGGAGGCGCTTGCGCTCCTGGGGAAACCGGAGCAGGAGCAGTACCGCGTTTCCGATCAGGTTGGAGGTGGTCTCGTGGCCGGCGACCAGCAGCAGGGCGGAGAGTGCGAGCAGGTCGAGCTCCTCGAGCCGGTCCCCGCCCTCCTCCGCCTGGATCATGGCCGTCAGCAGATCGTCGCGCGGTTGGGCGCGCCGCTCGGCGAGCAGGGGCCGGAAGTAGGCGAAGATCTCCGCCGTGGCCTCGATCAGCGGGCGCACGCCTCCCCGCCCCTGGAGGGGGTCGAGGAGCTGGACCAGGGCCTGCCCCCAGCGGCGGAACCGGTCCCGGTCCTCCGCGGGCACGCCCAGCAGCTCGGCGATGGCCACCACCGGAAAGGGATGGGCGAAGTCCCGCACCAGCTCGATCCCGCTCGCGCGCCCCCCGGCGCTCGCGCGATCCAGGAGATCCTCCGCGATCCCCACGAGACGGGGGCGAAGCCGTTCGACCCGCCGCGGTGTGAACGCCTTGGCCACCAACCCCCGCAGCCGCCGGTGGTCGGCACCGTCGATGGTGAGGAGGTTCCGCTCGATCAGCCCCGCGAACTCGGGCTCACCGCGGGTCAGCCGTGCGACCCACCGCATGGCCGGAACCTGCGAGCGGTCGGTGGAGAAACGGGGATCGGAGAGGATGCGGAGCACGTCCTCGTAGCGCGTGAAGAGCGTGGTCCCGAAGACCCGGCTCCGGTACGCGGGTGCGTGCTCGCGCAGCGACCGCCAGGTGTCGTGGGGGTTTCGCCGGTGGGCGGCGGAAAAGGGCTGGAAGCGGCCGAAGACCGGCGAGAGCAGCCGCAACAGGTGCTCCCGGCGGACGAGCCATTGAAGCAGCCGAAGCACGGCGACCTCCCGCCCGAAGAGGCTAGCCCACCCCACCGCGCGCGAGGCCCTGCGACGCGCGGTGGAGGCGCTGCGCCTCGATCACGGGGCCTCGGTGGCTTCACCGGTGGCCACCGTCGGTGTCGGCGTGGCTCGGCTCGTCCCGGACGGGCCTCGAACCCAAGCAGCAGCTCGACGCCGCCGATCGGGCCCTCTACCGTGCCAAGGAGGCCGGCCGCAACCGGGTCGCGGCAGGCGACGACCCGCTGTCGGACCGAGCCGACGCTCGCCCCGGATCTCGCGCCCCTCCTGCGGGCCGGCACCAATACCCTCGCCGTCCGCGCCCGCTGCTACGGCGAGCCCACCCCGTGGTGGGCGCCGGCGGCGACCTGCGCGCCCCGGAGGCTCCGGCGGCGCCCTACGGCGCACTGCTCCCCCGCCCCATCCCCTTCCCCTTCCTCCCCGCACCGGTGCCGTGCGCGATCCGGCCGCGGTGCGCGCCTGGGGGGTTGCCGCCCGACCCGGCGGGCTGCCGCCCCCGGCCGGGGCCGGTGATCTCGTCGCCGGCGGCGCCACCATTCCCGAATGGTCGCTCCGCTGGATCCGGTCGCCCCGGCACCTGTGGCGTCATACGGGCGACCGGGCGCTCCTGCGGCGCGCGCTCCCGGTGGCCGAGCGGATCCTGACCTGGTTCCTGCCCTACCGGGGTCCACACGGCCTCGTCTGCCACCTGCCGCAGTGGGTGCCGGTGGACCGGGCGGCGCTGCACCTCGCCGACACCTCCTCGGTGGTCAACGCCCGTTGGGCCCGTGCGCTCCTCGAGTTCGCGGAGATGAGCGGGTGGACGGGGGACGTCGGCCGGGCTGCCTTCGCGCGGGCGC
>JALSIO010000254.1 GCA_026989995.1 Myxococcales bacterium | reverse complement strand
CATCGGTCTTCGTGCCCCCCCTTGAGGGAACGACGATCCTCCGGCTCTGAGCCAGGCGGGGCCGGCGGACCGGGTCCGCGTGTGCCGATCCGCAGCGCCCGCGCGTCCGCTTGCCTGCGCCGACCGCGTGCACCGGTGCACGGCGCCGGGCCGCGCGGGCCGTTCGGCGGACGGCACCCGCCCTGGTCGTCCCGGACCCGAACCCCGTTCCTCACCGCCTTTCGAGCGCGCGCGGAGGCGCGTTGGAGCAAGCCGTGAACGCAACCATCATCCGGGCTGCCGCCCCGTTCGTCGCCCTCGCACTGGCCCTTCCGGCCGGCGCCGGTGCTCCGCTCCCGCCCGATCCTCTCGACCTGGCCTGGTGTGTGGAGCGGGCCCTCGAGGCCAATCCCGAGATCGCCATCGACGCCGCCTCCGCCGAGGCGGCACGCGCCCGGATCCTGCCTGCCGGGGCCCTGGACGACCCGCGTTTCGGCTACGACGCCGTGAACCTGCCCGTCGGGCGCTGGGATTTCGACAGCACCCCGATGTCGGGAAACCAGCTCGGCATCCGGCAGCGCCTCCCCTTTCCGGGATTGCTCGGCCATCGCGAGCGAGCCGCCCGCGCAGCTGCCGACGCCGCCGGCTCCGTCCTGGAAGACCGCCGCCTGCGGATCCGAAGCCGCGCCCGCGCCCTCTGGGCCGAGCTGGGCTACGCCCAGCGGGCGCTCGCCATCACCCGGCGCAACATCGCGCTGGTCCGCCAGCTCGCCCGCATCGCCGAGGCCCGATACGCCGTGGGAAGGGGGCTGCAGCAGGACGTGATCCGGGCCCAGGTCGAGCTCACACGTCTCCTGGACCAGGAGATCGCCCGCCGGGCCGCCGTGGAGCGGGCAGGGGCCGCCCTCGTCTCGCTCCTCGACCTGCCGCCGGACCAGGTGCTGCCGGAGACCGCCCCGCTGCCGGACGAATCGCCCGTGCCCGCCCTCGAGGGCCTCTACGAGGGGCTCGAAACCCGCCATCCCCGCCTGCGTGCACTGGCCGCCCGCGTGGAGGAGGCGGACCGACTCCGCCGCGTGGCGGAACTCGAGGGCTATCCGGACTTCGACCTCGGAATCGGCTACCGAATCCGCAGCCGTGTTCCCGGCGATCCGGCGCCGGGGGACGATTTCCTCTCCGCGGGAGTGACGATTCGCCTGCCCGTGAACCGCGCCAAGTGGCGGGAGCGCGTCGCTGAACGTGAAGCGCAGCTCCGTCGGGCCCGGGCTGAGTTCCACCGGACCCGCCTCGAGATCGAGGAGGCCATCCGCGCCCGACACGCCGACCTCCGCCGGGCCGACGAGGCGGCCCGGCTGCTTCGGGACGGACTGGTCCCGCAGGCCCGGCAATCCCTCGAGTCCAACCGCGCCGGTTACGAGGTCGATCGGGTCGATTTCCTGTCGCTCATCGACGCATGGGTACGACTCTTCGACGCGGAACTCCGGCTCGAACGCACCTGGGCAGACCGGCACCGCGCCTTCGCGGCCCTCGAGGCCGCTGTGGGGGAGCCACTTCGATGAAACCTGCACGTGCCCTCGCGCTCCTGCTGGCTGCCGGCATCGGCGCCGTCGCCGGCCTTCTCGCCTCCCGCACGGTCCTGCCGCCGGCGCCGGGCGACACCGGAGGCGGCCCCTCCGAAGAGGCAGGAGTCTGTCCGGGAGGGGCCCGTCCCCTGTACTGGAAGGCCCCCATGGACCCGACCTACATCCGCGACAAGCCGGGGAAGTCCCCCATGGGCATGGACCTGGTTCCCGTCTGCCCCGGGGCCGAGGGCGACTCCGGCCCCGGCGTCCGGATCGACCCCGCCACCCTCCAGAACATGGGCGTCCGAACCGCCCCGGTGGTGCGCCGGGACCTCAGCCGCCGGATTCGCGCAGTGGGGCGCGTGACCTGGGACGAACGGCTCGTGGCCCACGTCCACACCAAGATCCAGGGCTGGGTCGAGAAGCTCTACGTGGACTACGAGGGGCAGGAGGTCCGCCGCGGCCAGCCCATGCTCGAGATCTATTCCCCGGAGCTCGTGGCCACGCAGGAGGAACTCCTCCGAGCCCGTCGCTACCGAGAGCTGACAACCCGGAGCGGGCTTGCCGACATCCAGGAGTCCGGGGAGGCGCTCTATCGCGCCACCCTCCGGCGCCTCAAGCTCTGGGACATTCCGCAGAGCGAAATCGACCGGCTGCTGGAGACCGGCGAGGTCCGGAGGACATTGACCCTGCTCGCTCCGCGCTCGGGGATCGTGGTCGAGCTCACCGTGCGCGAGGGCATGGAGATCGCGCCGAACGAGAACCTGTTCACCATCGCCGATCTGCACCGAGTCTGGATCCTGGCCGACGTCTACGAGTACGAGCTTCCCTGGGTGGCGGTCGGCCAGCGGGCGACGGTGGAGCTCAGCTACCTGCCCGGCCGGATCTTCGAGGGCGAGGTGACCTACATCTATCCCTACCTCGACCCGAAGACGCGGACCGCGAGGGTACGCATCGAGTTGGAGAACCCCGAGGAGATTCTCAAGCCCGACATGTTCGCCAACGTGACCCTTCACGCCGACCCGCGACCCGGGGTCCTCGTGGTTCCGGATGAGGCCGTGATCCGTTCCGGGCGCCGGAACGTGGTGATCGTCGCGCTCGGCGGAGGTCGCTTCGATCCGCGAACCGTCCAGCTCGGCATCGAATCTGGAGACGGTTCCGTCGAGGTGATCCACGGCCTGCGGGAGGGCGAGGAGGTCGTCGTCTCGGGCCAGTTCCTGATCGACAGCGAGAGCCGTCTGAAGGAGGCGATCCAGAAGATGCTCTCGCCGGACGCCGAGGGCGGAGGCGCCATGGATCACTCCGGACACGACATGGACGGAGGCGCCATGGATCACTCCGGACACGACATGGGCGGAGGCGCCAGGGATCACTCCGGACACGACATGGGCGGAGGCGCCAGGGACCCCTCCGGGCACGACATGGGTACCCCGGGTGCAGCCCCCCGGGCGCCGGGGGAGTAGCGCCGTGCTGGAGCGCATCATCTCCTTTTCGGCCCGCAACCCCTTCCTGGTGGGCCTCGGAACCCTCGCGCTCGTCCTCTGGGGCGCCTACGCCGCCTACCGAATCCCGCTCGACGCGATCCCCGACCTCTCGGACGTCCAGGTGATCGTCTTCACCGAGTATCCGGGCCAGGCACCCCAGGTCGTGGAGGACCAGGTCACCTATCCCCTCACCACCGCGATGCTCGCGGTTCCCTACGCCAAGACCGTCCGCGGCTACTCCTTCTTCGGCTACTCCTTCGTCTACATCATCTTCGAGGACGGCACCGACCTCTATTGGGCCCGCTCCCGGGTGCTCGAGTACCTCAACTTCGTAGCGGGCCGGCTTCCCCCGGGTGTGACCCCGACCCTCGGACCCGACGCCACCGGCGTCGGCTGGGTCTACGAGTACGCCCTGGTGGATCGGAGCGGTCGTCACGACCTTGCGGAGCTCCGATCGCTCCAGGACTGGTACCTTCGCTACGAGCTGCAGACGGTCCCCGGCGTCGCCGAAGTCGCGAGCATCGGGGGGTACGTGCGCCAGTACCAGGTGGAGGTGGATCCCAACGCGCTGGCAGCCTACGACCTCTCCCTGGCCCATGTCCGCCGGGCCATCCAGCGCTCCAACAACGACGTCGGCGGTCGCCTGCTCGAACTCGGGGAGACCGAGTTCATGGTGCGCGGTCGCGGTTACATCCGCAGCACCCGAGACCTCGAGGAGATCGTGGTCGGAACCGACGGCCGGGGAACACCGGTCAGGCTCCGCAACATCGCTCGCGTCGCACTCGGACCGGAGCTCCGACGGGGGCTGACCGACCTGGACGGCGAGGGCGAGGTCGCCGCCGGCATCGTGGTCATGCGCTTCGGCGACAATGCGCTCGAGGTCATACGCAACGTCGAGCAGAAGCTCGACCAGCTGCGC
>JALSIO010000253.1 GCA_026989995.1 Myxococcales bacterium | reverse complement strand
TACTGCACCATCCCCCGCGGCAACACGCCCTCGATTCGCACGGCGCTCGCCGCGGGATTCGACTTCGTGCGCACCAACCGGCGCTTTCACGTCCTGCGGGTGGATCCGAGGAGACTCGAAGCACAGGCGCGCACGCGTTCGCCCGCGCGTGCCTCTCCGCCTCCCGAGGCAGCGTCCGGCGGCTCGTCGATCCGCGGCAGGCGCTGACCGGAGGCGGACCGATCGGATCCCGCCGGGCGGGCAGCCCGTCCCCCGCACCGAAGTCCGCCCGCCACCTCGGCCAGGGTGACGGACTCTCCCGCCTCCGCCAGGGCTGCAAAGGCCCCGTCCAGAAACCGAAGCCGGGCTTCCAGGGGCAGTGCGAGTCCGGGGCTCCGACGAAAGGCCGCTTCGAGCGGGCTCCCCCGGAGGTCTGCCGCCTCCACCAAGTGGAAGAGTGCGTGGAGTCGGCGAGCACGCCGTCCGTGGTGGCCCACGAGCCGGCGGAAGAGTCCTGCCCCTCCCCGGCGCAGCAGCGTCGAGTAGAAGGGAATGCGAAGCGGCGTCGCCACCGAGAGGGGAAGTTCCGGGAGATCGAAGCGATCCTCGGAGGGGACCGTCGCACCCTGGTGGATGCACCGGCGCGAGGGGAAGTAGGGCTCCCCCGGTGCCAGCGCCATGCGCACCTCGCCGAGCTGGTAGTCTCCCCGGCGCACCACCGCGCGGCCGTAGAGACGGAACACCCACATGAGAGGCGAGGGGAAGACCGAGGCATCATAGGCGTAGCCGCGCTCCTCGAGGAGCCCCAGGGTGATCCCGTCGACGTCACAGGAAGGAGTGCGAAAACCCACCGGAGCCCGGCCAGTGGCCTGCGCGATGGCCTCCCCGGCCCGATCGATCTCCCCAGCCCGCGTCTCCGGGGACAGCGCGCGGAAATTGTACGGATGGGAAAAGGAGTGGTTGGCGAGCTCGTGGCCGGCGGACAGCGCCTGCTGCAGCAACCCCCGGTGTTCCGGGCGCGCGGCGTCCCGACCGATCACGAAGAAGGTAGCCCGAAGCCGGTGGCGATCGAGGAGGTCGAGCAGCCTGGGCAGCGCGTCGGGGTAGAAGGAGGGGCCGCGGGGCCTCTTCGGATCGATGAGGCTGGCGTACTCGGCATAGTTGTCGAGATCGATGGAGATGGAGACCTTCATGTCCGTGCCCGCTCCCCATCGACGACCGCGATCCCCACGGCGTGCGCGCAGCGCCGGGCCACGGAAGGGCGCGCATGGTACGGCCTCCAGGCGGCCTCTGCACGCGCCACCGCCCGCAGTGTGGAATCGAGGACCCGCGGCAGGCGAACCCTGGTCTGGGCGTTGAAGCAGAGGAGCCCGACCCCGAACAGACCTTCGATCCGGAAACCGGCACCCTCGACAGCCTGTCGGATCTCGGAGGCGGAATAGGTGCGGGAGAGGATGGCGTCTTCCCGGCCACGCCTCCGCAGCCACCAGCGCTGGAGGTTGCCCAAGGCGCCGTAGGCGGATTCGTTGGGCACCCAGGTAAAGGCGAAGCGACCCCGCGGTCGCAGGACCCTCCTCACCTCGGCGAGAACGGGCGGCAGGTGCGGCAGGTGATCGAAGAGTTCCATGCACAGGACCGCGTCGAAGGCACGGTCGGCGAGCGTGGAGAGGTTCTCTGCCGCAGCCTCGACCACGGAGAAACGCTCCGTGAGACCGAGGGCCTCCGCCCTCGCCCGGGCCTCCTGGAGCATCTCGGGGTTGAGGTCCACCGCCACCACCGAGTGCCCGTGGCTCGCCATGCGGAGGCCGAAGCGTCCCCGGCCGGTGCCGAGATCGAGGATCTCCGCCCCGGCGGGAAGGCAGAGACGCTCCTCGAGGACTCGGATCTCCGCCTCGTAGTGAAATCGGAGGGGACCCGATTCGGGGTTCCACCAGCGAGAGACGGTGCCGCGCGCCGAAAAGTGCGCACGCACGGTTTCGGGACGAAGAGCGCGCCTCACCACAGATCCTGATACCATCCCCGGCCGCCCGCGGGCAAGCGCCGCCACAGGCGGTGTCCCGATTCGAGAGGCCGCAATCGATGGGAAGCGCAGCGGCAGCGGAGGGCCGAAAACCGCGGTTCGGGAGGCGCGAATCGCTCCGCCTCGTCCTGCCCCTTCTGGGAGCGGGCACCGTCCTCTTCGCCTGCGGGGGGGCGCCGCCGGCCGGGCCTCCGAACCTCGTCCTGATCACGCTGGACACGACCCGCGCGGACCGGCTCGGGTGCTACGGCGGCCCCGATGACGTGAGCCCGCACCTCGACGCCTTCGCTCGGTCGGCCACGGTCTACGAGAACGCCTACGCGACCTCCTCGTGGACCCTTCCCTCCCACGCCTCGCTCTTCACCGGGCTCTTTCCCTCCCAGCACGGCGCGCAGAGCCTGCCCGGTGCCGAGCGACACGGACTCGGCTACGGCGTGCGGCCGCTCGCCCCGGAGTTCGAAACCCTGGCGGAGCGCCTTCGGGAGGCGGGATACCGCACCGCAGCGGTGGTGGCGGGCCCCGCGCTCCGCGCGGAGCTCGGGGTGGCCCAGGGCTTCGAGATCTACCACGACGAACTCGACACCCCGGGGCGGCGCTTCCACGGGAAGCGGGCCTCGGAGGTGATGGATCAGGTGGAGGCGGTGCTGGCGCAGATCGGTGGCGAACCGTTCTTTCTCTTCGTGAACTTCTTCGACCCCCACGCGCCCTACCAGCCACCGGGCTACCGAAGCGCCGAAGCGCCCCCCCCGAAGGACCTCGTGCCCCGGTTGCTGGACCTGCTCCGGGAGGGCCGCCCGCCCGTGCCGGCATCGGCTCTGCCCGACGACATCCGGTCTGCGCTGGCGGCGTCGCTGCACGCCTACGACGCGGAGATCCGCTACATGGACGAACACCTCGGGCGCCTGCTGGCCCGCCTCGACGACCTCGGGGGTGACCGGGGTACCGCCATCGTCATCACGTCCGACCACGGCGAGAGCTTCGGCGAGCACTACTTCGTGAGCCATGGCGCTCATCTCTACGAGGACAACACCCGGGTTCCCCTGGTGGTCCGCAAGCCCGGGCAGCGCCGGGGCCGGCGGGTCGAAACGCCCGTCCAGAACCACCGCGCAACGGCGACCCTGCTGACGCTGGCCGGTCTCGATCCCCTGCCCGGCTCCGTACCTCCCCTGGGCCAGCCGAAGACGCGGATCATCACCGAGGTCCACCGAAGCGAGCTCAACGTGGCGCTCTTCGGCGAGGTACTCGACCGGGACCTCGTCGCCATCTACGATCCGCCCTTCAAGGCGATCTTCTCCACCCGAAGGACGGCGGAACTCTTCGACCTCGACTCCGATCCCGAGGAGCTCCACGACCTCGCCGAGGCGCGGGCGGAACGGCTCGAGACACTCGCCGACCAGCTCGAGCGATGGCGAAAGGACCACCCCCTCCTCTCCACGGCAGATGAGCCGGCGGAACTCCGCCCGGAGACCGAGGAGGCGCTTCGGGCCCTCGGTTACCTGGAATAGCGGTGCACCATCATCGGGGCGGGGCCCCCGGTAACGCGTGCCTCGCTCCCCCCTCCGAGTCCGGTGCAAAGACCAGCACCGAGTAGCCGGGCTGGCCCGCGAGGCGACGGTGCGCGAGCCACCGGTAGCAGCCGCGGGGTGGGCGCCGAAAGGGGTTGGACGGATCGTAGAGGCCCACGTGGACGTTGACGCTGATCGCCACCCACCCGGGAACCGCATCGCAACCGACGAGAGGCGTCGTCCGGGCTCCGTAGCGGCTTGGGGGTTCCGGCCCCACGAAGGCCAGGGCCACCGGCGGGTTCCCCTGGCGCGCGAGAAATCGGGCCAGGGTCTTCGCGTCCTGGCCCCAGTCGAGATTCGATTCGGCGACGTAACGCCGCAAACCGGCCGACCCGCCGGCCAGTTCGTTGCCGTGGGCGAGGTAGTGGGGATGGGCCGCGATG
>JALSIO010000252.1 GCA_026989995.1 Myxococcales bacterium | reverse complement strand
CGAGCAGGGAGGCCACCGCGGAACCGACACCCCCGCGAAGCGCGTGGTCCTCCGCGGTGACCAGGCAGCCCGTCTCCCGGGCGCACTGGAGCAGCAGGGCCTCGTCGAGGGGCTTCACCGTGCTGAGGTTCACGACCCGGGCTTCGACGCCCTCGCCCGCCAGGATCTCCGCCGCGTCGAGGGCGCGGGCCACCTCGACCCCGGTGGCGACCAGCGTGACGTCGCCTCCGGGGCGAAGGACCGTGGCCCGCCCGAGCTCGAAACGGTGGCCCTCGGGAACCACCCGCCGGGCCGCACTCCGGCCGGTTCGCATGTACACGGGGCCCGGGTGCTCCAGGATGGCGCGGGTGGCCTGGGCCACCTCCACGGGATCGGCCGGCGAGACCACCGTCATGCCCGGGATCGCGGCGAAGGCGGCGAGGTCCTCGAGGGCCTGGGCCGAGGCGCCGTCGGGGCCCACGTCGAGGCCCGGGTGGCTGGCGACGATCTTCACGTTGCGGCCGGCGTAGGCCACCGAGAGCCGCACCTGTTCGAGAGCCCGGAGCAGGAAGGCGGCAAAGCCCGTGACCACCGGGAGCAGTCCGAGCGCTGCGAGCCCGCCGGCGACCCCCACCATGTTCTGCTCGGCGATGCCGAGCTGCACGAAGCGCTCCGGGTGGGCGCGGCGGAAGTGGTGGGCGCCGGTGCCTCCCGCCACATCGGCGTCGAGCACGATCAACCGGGGGAAGCGGGGCGCGAGCTCCGCGAGGGCGCGGCCGAAGGCCTCCCGCAGCGAATCGCCCGCGGCGGCCACGAGACGGGCCGGGCCAGGGCTAGCGGTCATGGGCGAGCCACCTCTCGATCTCCTCGGACGGCGCTGCGAGCTCGAGCAGGGCCTGGCGCAGCTCCTCGTCGGCGAGCTGCACGCTTCCGTGCCACGGGGGCGAGCCCTCCATGAAGGAGACGCCCCGTCCCTTCACCGTGCGGGCGAGCACGACGGTGGGCGGTGCCTCGGTCCCTTCGGGCAGCTCGAAGGCGGCAGCGAGGGCGCCCAGGTCGTGCCCCTCGACCTCGCGCACGCACCATCCGAAGGCCCGCCATCGGTCGGCGAGGGGCTCGAGATTGCACACGCGGCTGTGGTGGTCGTCGCTCTGCAGGCCGTTGAAGTCCACCACCGCCAGCAGGCGCCCCACCCGGTGGTGCGCCGCCGCCTGGGCCGCCTCCCAGACCTGCCCCTCCTGGAGCTCCCCGTCACCGAGCAGCACGGCCACGCGTCCGCGGCCACCCAGGTGGCGCACGCCGAGCGCCATGCCCAGTGCCACGGAGAAGCCCTGCCCGAGCGAGCCGGTGCTCGTCTCCACCCAGGGGAGATCCCCCACATGCGGGTGGCCCTGGAGTGGCGAGCCGAGTCGACGGAGGCCGGCGAGGTCCCGCTCGGCCAGCAGCCCCGTCGCGGCGCCGAGGGCGTAGAGGGCCGGGCAGGCATGCCCCTTGGAGAGCACGAAGCGGTCCCGGTCCGGGTCGTCGCCGGCCGGGCCGCGCAGGAATCCGATCCCGAAGAGGGCCGCCAGGATCTCGACGCAGGAGAGCGAGCCTCCCGGATGCCCCGACCCGGCGCAGTAGATCGCCGCGAGGGCGAGCTGGCGCACCCGCCGGCACAGGCCCTCGAGATCGGGTGCCGGATGGGCGCGAGCGAGCTCCAGCGCTCCGGCGACCATGGCGCCATCCCCTCCACCCGGGTTTCATCGGCAGGGCTGCTCGATCCTTGAAGGGAGGGACGGCCCCGGGGAAGGGAGGTACCCTGCCGCGCGTGCCGGGGGGAAGTCGCCAGCGACGCGGTCGCGCGATCCGGATCGCCCTCCTCGCGGGCGCCTCAGCCGGGATCTGCGGGCTGAGCGCCCCGGAGAAGGCGGCTCCGGTCCACCTCGCCGACCGTTTCGACCGGGTCGTCCTCGACGCGGGGCACGGGGGGGAGGACCACGGCGCCCGGGGTCCGGAGGGCGCGCTCGAGAAGGAGGTCGCCCTCGACGTGGCCCTCCGGGTGGCGGACCTGCTCCGCGGAGCCGGGCTCGAGGTCGTCCTCACCCGCTCCGACGATACCTTCGTGCCGCTCGAGCGGCGCACCGAGATCGCCAACCGCGCCGACGGCGACCTCTTCGTCTCCATCCACTGCAACGGCGCCCGCTCCCGGAGTGCCCGGGGCATCGAGACCTTCTTCCTCTCCGCGGAGGCGAGCGACGAGGCGGCCCGCAACCTCGCGCGGCGGGAGAACCTCGCCTTCGGCCCCGAAGGGGGCGAATCCGGCCCGGCAGGCGGACTCGCGGCCCTCCTGCTCGACCTCATCGCCACCGAGCACCTGCAGGAGTCCGCCGAGTTCGCCCGCCTGGCGCAGGCGGCGCTGACCGCGCGCGAGCAGGGCTGGTCCCGCGGGCTCAAGCAGGCGCCGTTCGTGGTGCTGATGAACCTCGACATGCCGGCGGCCCTGCTCGAGATCGGCTTCCTCACGCATCCCGAGGAGGGGCGTGAGCTCGCCCGAGCGGAGCGGCGCCAGGAGATCGCACAGGCCATCGTCCGGGCCATCCTCGAATTCGGTCGCCGCTACGACGCGCGGCGCGGGGTGGCGGACGCGGATGTGGCCGCCGGCGGAGGCGGGCGGTGAGCCGCAGCGACGGCCGCGCCGACGATGCACTCCGCCCGG
Organism: Myxococcales bacterium; assembly: GCA_026989995.1. Taxonomy (GTDB): domain Bacteria; phylum Myxococcota_A; class UBA9160; order UBA9160; family JALSIO01; genus JALSIO01. Next base: position 1,285 of record JALSIO010000252.1, on the reverse strand, counting down.
TGGAGCTCGTCACGGACTTCACCGAGAACCCCCTGGGCTCGGTCCTGACGCGCGTGGGGCGCACCCTCGTGCTGTGCACGGTCTGCGCCGAGGACGCGGTACCGCGCTTCCTCCAGGGCACCGGGCAGGGCTGGCTCACCGCCGAGTACTCGCTCCTGCCCGGCTCCACCGACACCCGCACCGAGCGCGAGGCCAGCCGGGGACGCCCCTCCGGCCGCACGCTCGAGATCCAGCGGCTGATCGGGCGGAGCCTGCGGGCCGCCGTGGACCTCGACGCCCTCGGCGAGCGCACCCTCTACGTGGACTGCGACGTGCTGCAGGCCGATGGCGGCACCCGGTCGGCGGCCATCACCGGGGGCTACGTCGCCCTCGGCCTGGCACTTCGGCGCCTCCAGGCCGCGGGCCGGCTGCGGGGGCCGGCGCTGCGCGAGCCGGTGGCCGCGGTTTCGGTGGGTCTCGTGGAGGGGCGGGTGGTGCTCGACCTTCCCTACGAGGAGGACGCCCGCGCCGAGGTGGACCTGAACGTGGTGGGGACGCCAGGCGGGCGGCTGGTGGAGGTCCAGGGCACCGCGGAGTCCGGCACCTTCACGCCCGCGCAGCTCGAGGAGATGACCGGCCTCGCGCTGCGCGGGATCGCGGAGCTCACGGCGATCCAGCTGCGGGCCCTCGAAGGCGCGGAGCCGTGAGGCCCTCGCCGCCGGAGGTCGTGATCGCCACGGGGAACCCCGGCAAGGTCGGGGAGATCACGGCCATCCTCGGGGCGGAGTCGCTCCGGCTGCGGTCGCTCGCCGACTTTCCGGAAGTCGAGCTGCCGGAAGAGGGGGAGGACTACGAGGCGAACGCGGTCGCCAAGGCACGGGCCGCGGCCCTCATCACCGGGCTCCCCGCCCTTGCCGACGACTCGGGGCTCGAGGTGGAGGCGCTCGCCTGGGGTCCCGGTCCGGGTTCGGCGCGCTACGGCGGCCCGGGACTCGACGACGCCGCGCGCGTCGCGCGGCTCCTCGCGGCGCTGCGCGATTCCCCCGCGCCTTCGAGGCGGGCCCGCTTCGTCTGTGTGGCGGCACTGGCCACCCCCGACGGTCGAACCGCCGTGGCCCGCGGCGAATGTGCCGGCCAGATCCTTCCCACGGCCCGTGGTCGGGGTGGTTTCGGCTACGACCCCGTGTTCGCGCCCGAGGGGCGGGCCGTATCCATGGCAGAGCTTCCCGCCGAGGAGAAGAACCGGATCTCCCACCGCGGCCGCGCCTTTCGCGCGCTTGCGGATGCGATCCGACGGCTGGCGGGC